>VEQD01000008.1:43866-48583 GCA_018883385.1 Rhodocyclaceae bacterium
ACTTCCAGCCGTTGTGTTTTTTCAGCATCGATCAGTCGTGCTTGGCGCAATACGGCGTTATCACGACGTGCTTGATCGAGCGTTACCGCATATTCGTCAACCGTCGTGAGCGCGACCACAGGCCACTGAACCATCTTCTTCAGCGGCGACACCACCGTCGTTACCACACTGCGCAACGGCTCAAGATAGCGAAATCGATCATCCAGCACCAACAACGAAATAGAGGTGCAGGCGTACAGAATCAACAGGGCCAGCGGTGCTGGCCCTTGCTTGAATAGCGGCGGCGGTTGCTGCTCGAATCCGGGCATTGAAGACGCCCCGTCCGATTACTCGGACGCGAAAATGTTGCCGAGCTTGTCCATCTTTTCCAGTGCGATGCCACAACCACGCACCACACAGGTCAGCGGATCCTCGGCCACCATCACCGGGAGACCGGTTTCTTCGCGCAGCAGACGATCGAGGTCGCGCAGCAGCGCACCCCCACCTGTCAGGATCAGACCGCGTTCTGCAATGTCTGCGCCCAGTTCTGGTGGGGTCTGCTCAAGCGCCTGTTTAACAGCGGTCACGATCTGATTGGTCGGTTCCGACAGTGCTTCCAGAATCTCATTCGACGTAATTGTGAAGGTACGCGGAATCCCTTCGGCCAGGTTACGACCTTTCACTTCCATTTCCAGAACTTCCACACCCGGGAAAGCGGTCCCGATTTGCTTCTTGATATTTTCGGCGGTGGTGTCACCAATCAGCATGCCAAAATTGCGGCGAATGTAATTAATGATCGATTCATCGAACTTGTCGCCGCCGACGCGTACCGATGTCGAGTACACCAGACCACCCAGCGAAATCACGCCCACTTCGGTCGTGCCCCCACCGATATCGACCACCATCGAACCCGTCGCCTCACTCACCGGCAGATCAGCACCAATCGCTGCTGCCATCGGTTCTTCAATCAGATACACCTGCGAGGCACCGGCACCCAGCGCCGACTCACGGATCGCGCGGCGCTCAACCTGCGTCGAGCCACACGGCACACAAATAATGATGCGCGGCGCCGGCGAGAACATACGCACATCGTGCACGCGCTTGATGAACTGCTTGAGCATCTGCTCGGTGATCGTGAAGTCGGCGATCACGCCATCTTTCATCGGACGAATCGCGTTGATGCTGCCCGGCGTCCGGCCCAGCATCATTTTGGCTTCTTTACCAACCGCTTCAATGCTCTTTCGTGCATTTGGGCCACCATCGGTACGGATTGCAACAACCGACGGTTCATCCAGCACGATGCCCTTGCCGCGTGCATAAATCAGCGTATTGGCCGTACCCAGATCAATTGCCAGGTCGTTGGAAAACATTCCGCGAAACAGTCCGAACATGAAAAACTCCAGATTTCAAATGAGTGTGCAGGGCGTGCCGACATCGAAATTCGCGCTGCGCTGCAACGAGGGTGTTGCGCCATGGGACGAGCCCTCGGCTAAACCGCGTATAATACCGCAAATTCAAGGGGATATTCGAAGGCGCCCAGCCATTTCGCAGCAGGCATCCGGAGCCAAGCTCCTGTCTGAGGCGAATATTGCAAAATAGTGGCGCTTTCGCAGATGTTCCCGTTTTTTCTCCGCCCATTCAACACCAATCTCGCAATATTGCCACTGCATATCATGGCTTTTACCCCTGAAGACGTACAACGCCTAGCCAAACTGGCCCGAATCGAACTTGGCCCGGAACAGGTCGACGCCACGCTCGGCCACCTCGACAACATCTTTGGCATGATCGCCGAGTTACGCCAGATCGACACCCGTGACATCATGCCCATGGCGCACGCCTGTGACGTTGGGCAGCGCCTGCGTGAAGACAAAGTCAGTGACGGGAGCCTTGAACAACGGGATCGTTGCCTGAAGCTGGCCCCCGAATCGGAAGCCGGCCTCTACCTCGTACCGAAGGTGATCGAATGATTCACGCCAGCCTTAGGGAACTTGCCAGCGCGCTCGAAACCAAACAGGTTTCCAGCCTGGAACTGACAGAACTCTTCCTTGGTCGTATCGCGCAGCACAACTCGACCATCAACGCCTTTATCACCATCGACGAAGAGAAATCGCGCGCCGCCGCCAAAGCCGCCGACGCCACCCGCGCTGCGGGCAATGCCGGCCCGCTGACCGGCGTGCCGATCGCCCACAAAGACATCTTCTGTCAGGACGGCTGGCGCACCACCTGCGGTTCGCGCATGCTGGAAAACTTCATCGCACCCTACAACGCCACCGTCGTCGAGCGCTGCAATCAGGCCGGCCTCGTTTCTCTGGGCAAACTGAATATGGACGAGTTCGCCATGGGCTCGTCGAACGAAACCTCGTACTACGGCCCTGTGCGCAACCCGTGGGATACCGGGCGCGTTCCCGGTGGTTCATCGGGCGGTTCGGCTGCCGCCGTCGCCGCACGTCTTGCACCGGCTGTGACCGGTACCGACACCGGTGGTTCGATTCGCCAACCAGCGGCGCTTTGCGGCCTGACTGGTCTCAAGCCGTCGTATGGCACCGTCTCGCGCTGGGGCATGATCGCCTTCGCCTCATCGCTGGATCAGGCCGGCCCGATGGCACACTCCGCCGAGGACTGCGGCTTGCTGCTCAACGCCTTTGCCGGTTTTGATGCCAAGGATTCGACCAGCCTCGAACGTGAAACCGACGACTACACCCGCTCGCTGGAGCAGCCACTCAAGGGGCTGCGCATCGGTCTTCCGAAAGAATTCTTTAACGCCGATGGTGATGCCGCCACCATGGCCGCGATCGACGCCGCGCTGGCCGAGTACCGCAAGCTGGGCGCCGAAACCGTCGAAGTGTCGCTCCCATCGATTGGCCAATCGGTCGCCGCCTACTACGTGATCGCCCCGGCCGAAGCCAGCTCGAACCTCTCGCGTTTCGATGGCGTCCGTTACGGCTACCGCGCTCCGGAATACAGCGATCTCAATGACATGTACGCCAAGTCACGTGCGCAAGGTTTCGGCGACGAAGTGAAGCGCCGCATTCTCATCGGTACCTACGTGCTGTCGCATGGTTACTACGACGCCTACTACCTGCAAGCACAACGTCTGCGCCGCCTGATCGCCAACGACTTCGACGAGGCCTTTAAGCACTGCGACGTCATCGCCAGCCCGACCACACCGGGTACCGCCTTCAAGTTCGGCGAAAAGTCCGGCGACCCTGTGCAGATGTACCTGTCAGACATTTATACCATCGGCGTTAATCTGGCCGGCATTCCCGCGTTGTCGCACCCATGCGGCGAGATCAACGGTCTGCCTGTCGGCATGCAGCTGATTGGTCCATACTTCAGCGAGCACCGCCTGCTTAACGCCACCCACCAGTATCAGCAAGCCACCGATTGGCATCGCCGCACGCCGGCGTTGTTCGCGTAAAGAGAGAGACACATGACCTGGGAAGTCGTCATCGGTATGGAAACCCATGCCCAGCTCGCCACCAAATCCAAAATCTTTTCGGGCGCGTCTACCGCTTTCGGTGCCGAACCGAACGCACAGACCAGCCTCGTCGATCTGGCCATGCCGGGCGTGTTGCCAGTACTCAACCGTGAAGCCGTCTCGTGCGCCATCCGTTTCGGCCTTGCCGTCGGCGCCCGCATCGACCAGCGATCCATCTTCGCGCGCAAAAACTACTTCTATCCGGATCTGCCCAAGGGCTACCAGATCAGCCAGTTCGAAAACCCCGTCGTCGACGGCGGCACCATCACACTGCAACTCGGACAAGGCGATAGCGCGACCGAGAAAGTGGTGCAGCTAACGCGCGCTCACATGGAAGAAGACGCGGGCAAATCGCTGCACGAAGACTTTCACGGTCGTACCGGCGTCGACCTCAATCGCGCTGGCACACCTCTGCTCGAAATCGTTTCCGAGCCCGATATGCGTTCATCGGCGGAAGCAGTGGCCTATGCCCGGGCGCTGCACAGCCTCGTGCGCTGGATCGGCATCTGCGATGGCAACATGCAGGAAGGCTCCTTCCGCTGCGACGCTAACGTCTCCGTGCGCAAACCCGGCCAGCCCTTCGGCACACGACGCGAAATTAAGAACCTCAACTCCTTCCGCTTCCTACAACAAGCCATCGACTTCGAAGTGCAGTGGCAGATCAACGAGCTAGAAGAAGGCCGGACGATTCAGCAGGCCACCGTGCTGTTCGATCCGGATACCGGCGAAACCCGCGCCATGCGCACCAAGGAAGACGCGATGGATTATCGCTACTTCCCCGATCCCGATCTGCTGCCCGTCATCATCAGCGACGAATGGATTGAGCGCGTACGCGGCGAGATGCCGGAACTCCCCGAAGCCATGCGTCAGCGTTTCGAGGGGCTCGGCCTATCGGGCTACGATGCGGCGGCCGTCACCGCCTCGCTAGAAATCGCCCGTTACTTCGAAGGCACCCTCACGGTGGCCGGTAACGCGCAAGTCAAGCAGGTCGCCAACTGGATCATGGGCGAGCTGTCAGCACGCCTGAACCGTGAAGACCTCGACATCGAGGCCGCACCAGTCTCACCTGAACAGCTTGGTGGCCTCATCGCCCGCATCGCCGACCAGACGATTTCCAATGCGATTGGTAAGAAAGTGTTTGACGCGCTCTGGCAGGGTCAGGGTAAGAGCGCCGACGAAATCATCGAAGCGCAGGGCCTGAAACAGATTACCGACACCGGCGCCATCGAAGCACTGGTGGATGAAGTGCTCGCCGCCAAT
>VEQD01000035.1 GCA_018883385.1 Rhodocyclaceae bacterium
TGGCTCCTCGACCTGGGCTCGAACCAGGGACCTACGGATTAACAGTCCGGCGCTCTACCGACTGAGCTATCGAGGAATTGCGGAGCGAATTATAGGGGAGCGAGCCCCCCTTGGCAAGCCTTTTGTGCCTCACGATATTCCTTGCGTCGACAGTACCGGCAGCTCTTCCAGGGCCGTGGTGTACCGTCGGGAACGGCGTGAGCAACTCATATGCCAGCCGGCTTTGGCATCGACGCCCATACTGGCGATGCGTACTGTATCGCGTCCGTAGCGCTGGTTGACATGGTCCATGAGTTTCATGATCGGGCTGGGCGCGATGGCTTCGGGATAAAGCCCGGTTAAACCGGGTTGCCGGATATCGGCACTGCGGATACCGCCGAGAACGACACCCGCTTTCTTGTATTTGAGACCGGGTTGGTAGATCTCGTCGAGGCCTCTCAAGGCCTGCCGGATCAGTAACCGTGTGTCGTCAGTAGCATGCGGCAGATTGAGGATGATTGCGTCCGCGCAGGGGTCGCCATCGGCCGCAGGGTCTTTGGCGTTATAGTAAATCTGCATGATCGAGGCCAGCGAGTGGTCTGCCCGCAGGCGTTCGGCCGCGCGGGCGACAAAGGTGGCCAGGGCTTCACCCAGTTCGGATTTTGCATACACGGGATGACCGAAGGAGCGCGAGGCAATAATTTGCTGGCGTGGCGCGGCAGCAGCCTGAAGCCCGAGTTGATCCTGACCTCGGAGTTCTTCAACGGTTCTGAGCAAGGTGATCGAGTAGCGTTTACGGATCCAGCTCACGGGCTTGTCGAGTAGATCGCCCACGGTCAGCACATTGGCCGCTTCCAGGCTCTGCGTCGTTCGCCGACCGATGCCCCAGATCTCACCAACCGGCTGTTGCCGCATCTCGGCGAGCCGCTCGGGCGACATGGGATTGCTGAAGTTGGCGACACCGGTTGCACCGGGACGTTTGGCCAGTGATGCCGCCAGCTTGGCCAGCGTCTTGGTAGACCCGATGCCCACGCTCACCGGCAGGCTCAGACACTGCATCAGATGCTGTTTCAGCTTGAACGCCTGAATCAAGGCCTGGTCCGCCGATAATCCCGATAGGTCGACAAAGCATTCGTCGATGGAATAAATCTCCTGTTCGGGAAACTGTTCGGCGATGAGGCGCATCGCACGGCGGCTCATGTCGGCATACAGCACGTAATTGGATGAGAGAACCGCACCATCGATGCTGGCCAGTTGCTTGCGGACCTGAAAGTAGGGGATGCCCATGGGGATGCCCGCCTGTTTGGCTTCGGCGGAGCGCGAGACGACACAGCCATCGTTATTGGAGAGCACGACGACCGGGCGGTTTCTGAGCGCAGGGTTAAACGCCTGTTCGCAACTCACATAGAAGTTGTTGCAGTCGATCAGGGCTAAACGTCGCACGGACACGATGGGGTTGTTTCAGGGCGCCTTGGCGTTGCGGGATTTCTTGGCTGCAATGGGCTTGGCGGAACGTTTACGGCGTCCGGTCGCACGCAAGTCGTGGATAACCCGTACCACCACCCCCCAAATCCGGATGTCATCGCCCGGGGTAATAGGAATCGGTGGGTAATCTGGGTTGGCTGGCATGAGGAAATGACCGCCGGCTTTCTGCACCAGTCGCTTTACGGTGAAGGCACCATTGAGGTCGGCGACCACCACGTCATCGTGGCGCGCCTCCAATGAGCGGTCGATGATCATCAGGTCACCGTCCAGAATGCCCAGATTGATCATGCTGTCACCTTCGGCCCAGGCGCAAAAGGTCGCAGCCGGGTTTTCCAGCAATTCGTTGAGATTCAGTCCGGGTTCGGCATGATCATCGGCGGGACTCGGAAAACCGGCGCGAACACCCGCGGCAAAGACCGGCAGGAGGTGTGTATCGGCATCGGCATTCACCGGCATGGGCGTCAGCGATACTTCGGCAAAGAGCCGGCCATGCAGAAAGGTGCGCACGGCATCGATCTGGCTCAGCGGTATCCGGACGGGTTTGGTCACCTCGAGAAAGGCCGCCTTGCGGCCGGCGCCGCGACGCGCACCCCCATGTTGGGCGGTTCGGGTTTTAAGGGCTTTATTCATGACGCTACTTGAATACGTAACGTTAACGAGAATAATGCCCCGGGCGTTATTTGGCAAGCATTTTGCGCCCGGAAACCGCTAAAATGGAAAGATGCGTTTCATAAAAAAACATGGCTCCCGGCTTCGCAGTCGCCTGACCGGCTGGCAGCAGGCGTACACCCGGACCCAGGCTGACTGGATCCAGCGATTCAAAACCACCGATTGGCGCCAAGTCGCCCAGGAATTGCCTGGCCAGACGCGCGCCAGGTGGACGATGTTCAGGGCAAAACAACGGCGCGAGCAAGTTCGTCTCGTGAGTATCGCTGCGGCGGTGCTGCTGGCGCTGTATGGCGTACTCTGGTTACTCGATAGCGACAACAGCCCCTTTCAGAAAGGACGCCCGCCGACACCGGTTGCAGTGATGGCGATCAGTGAAGGCGTTTTTCCGGTGGTGGTCGATGGCCTGGGTACGGTGACATCGCGCCGAACGGTCACCATCCGGACACAGGTCGATGGCCGTCTGGATCAGGTGCTGTTCCAGGAGGGTCAGCTGGTGAAAGAGGGTGATGTGCTGGCGATTGTCGATCCGCGCCCTTATGAAGCCAAGGTCATGGAGGCACAGGGCAAGCTGGAGCAGGATAAAGCCCTGTTGCGAGATGCACGTCTCATCCTCAAGCGCTACGAGATTCTCTTTAAACAGGACTCGATCGCCCGCCAGGATCTGGATACCCAGACCGCCAAGGTCACCCAGTATGAGGGTCTGATCAGTACGGATCAGGGCATTCTCGACGCCGCCAAGGTGCAGTTGTCGTTTACCAAGATCGTTGCACCCTTCGACGGCCGTCTGGGGCTACGTCTGGTGGATGCCGGCAATGTCGTCAAGGCCGGCGAAAGCAGTGGCATCGTGACGATCACCCAGATCCGGCCAATTGACGTGCTGTTTACCATTCCGGCCGAGAAGCTGCCACCGATTCTCACCCGTTTCAACGAGGGAAAGGAAATGGTGGTAAGCGCCTACGACCGGAACTTCAAAACGGTACTGGCCACGGGCGTGCTCAAGTCCATCGATAACCAGATCGACCCCAATACCGGCATGATCAAGCTGAAAGCCGAGTTTGTTAACGACGACAATAGCCTGTACCCGAACCAGTTCGTCAATGCCCAGCTGCTCATTGAAAACCGCGAGAACGCAGTGCTGGCACCGGCCAACGCGATTTTGCGTGGTGCGCAGGGAACCTACGTCTATACCGTCGACGCCGAGAATACGGTCGCTGCCCGAACCATCAAACTGGGTGGCGTCAACGGCCAGGTGGCCGAGGTGCTAGAAGGCCTGACTGTGGGCGAAACAGTCGTCACCGATGGTTTTGACAAATTACGCCCCGGAGCCAAAGTCGTTATCCCCAAAGCTGCTGGCCGATAAGGGATAGGGCAGGGCACGGATGAACCCCTCGCGTATTTTCACGCTACGCCCGGTCGCCACCTCCTTGTTGATGGTGGCGATTCTGCTCGTAGGCCTCCTGGCCTACCGATTGCTTCCGGTGTCAGCGTTGCCCGAGGTCGATTACCCCACCATCCAGGTCACCACCTTTTATCCGGGTGCCAGCCCGGAAGTCATGACGGGCAGCGTCACGGCACCGCTAGAACGTCAATTCGGGCAGATGCCGGGGCTGACCCAGATGACGTCGACAAGTTCGGGCGGCGCATCCACCATTGTGTTGCGTTTCAATCTGGAACTCGAACTCGATGTCGCCGAACAACAGGTGCAGGCCGCCATTAATGCGGCGATGAGTCTGTTGCCTAAAGATCTACCGGCGCCGCCGATCTATAGCAAAGTCAATCCGGCCGATGCGCCCATTATGACGCTGGCGATTGTATCGCCGACCATGCAGGTCACCCAGTTGCACGACCTGGTCGAAACGCGCCTGGCGCAGAAAATCTCTCAGGTCAGCGGCGTGGGACTGGTCTCGATGAGCAGCGGCCGCCGTCCGGCGGTGCGGATCAAGATCAATCCGACCGTCATCGCAGCGATGAAGCTCAGTCTGACTGACATACAAACCGCGGTCATGAATACCAACGTGAATGACCCAAAGGGGAGTTTCGACGGCACCCTCCGCTCATTCACGATTGACGCCAACGATCAGCTGAAATCGGCGGAGGAATACCGCAACATGATCGTGGCCTGGCGCAACGCCGCACCGATTCGGCTGCGCCAATTGGCAGATGTCTCCGAGGGTCCAGAAAATGCCTATCTCGCCGCGTGGGTCAACGAAAAGCCGGCAGTCATCGTCAACATTCAACGACAGCCCGGTGCGAACGTCATCGAGGTGGTTGATCGCATTCAGCAGCTGATGCCACAACTGCAGGCCAGTCTACCGGCCGCCGCCCGGCTGGAAGTACTGACTGACCGGACGACCACGATCCGGGCATCCGTCGCCGACGTCCAGCATGAGCTCTTCATGGCTGTGGTGCTGGTCGTGATGGTGATCTATCTCTTCCTGCGCAATGTGCCGGCCACTATTATTCCGTCGGTCGCGGTGCCGTTATCGTTGATTGGTACCTTTGCGGTAATGCATCTGGCCGGTTTCTCGATCAATAACCTGACATTGATGGCGCTCACCATCGCGACCGGTTTCGTGGTCGATGACGCGATTGTGATGATCGAAAATATCGCGCGTCACATCGAGAATGGCGCTTCTGCCATGCAGGCCGCCCTGGAAGGGGCTCGCGAGATCGGCTTCACGATTATCTCGCTGACGTTTTCATTGATCGCCGTGCTGATCCCGCTGTTGTTCATGAGTGATGTGGTCGGTCGTCTGTTCCGCGAGTTTGCGATCACGCTGGCGGTCGCCATTCTCATCTCGGCGTTTGTCTCGCTGACGCTGACGCCGATGATGTGCGCCCGGTTGTTGAAGCCGGAAGACCAGCAGCGCCGGCATGGCGCCTTCATGCGCTGGGTGGAAACCGCATTCAACCAGTTGATTGCCCGCTACGATGTGGCGTTGCAGTGGGTGCTCGATCGTCAGCGTCTGACGCTGCAGGTTGCGCTGGGTACGCTGGTGTTGACCGTGATGCTTTATCTGATCATTCCGAAGGGCTTCTTCCCGATTGAAGACACGGGGGTCATTCAGGGCATCACCGAAGCCGATCAGTCCGTGTCATTTAGTGCCATGTCCGAGCGGCAGCAGGCAGTTGCCAAGGCAATTCTTCAAGATCCGGACGTGGCCAGTCTCTCATCCTTCATTGGCGTCGATGGCGTGAACCCGACGCTGAACACCGGCCGCATCCAGATCAATCTCAAACCGCTAGCAGAGCGCTCCGATCGTGTCGAAGCCGTCATTCGAAACCTCCAGAAACGGACCGCTGATATTCCGGGTATCCAGCTCTATATGCAACCCATTCAGGATCTGACCATCGAAGACCGGGTCAGTAAAACACGTTTCCAGTTCTCCATCGAAGGGCCGGACGAAGGTGAGCTGGTTCGGGTCACTGGTGAGCTGGTCGACCAGTTGCGAAAATCGCGCAAGCTGGCTGATGTTGCCTCCGATTTACAGAATCAGGGCTTGCAGGCCTTTATCGAGATTGATCGCGACACGGCCGGTCGACTTGGTGTCACGATCGATGCGATCGACAACGCCCTCTATAGTGCCTATGGGCAGCGGCTGATCTCGACCATTTACACACAATCCAATCAGTACCGCGTCGTGCTCGACGTCGCATCCGACTTCAGCCTGTCTCCGCAATCATTGGACCAGTTATATGTGCCGTCTCTCAGCGGCCAGCAGGTTCCCATGTCGGTACTGGCCAAGGTGACGGAGTCAACAACGTTTCTGGCAATCAACCACTTGAATCAGTTTCCGTCAGCGACCATCTCATTCAATCTGGCTTCGGGGGTGTCGCTGGGTGATGCGGTGGATGTTGTCCGCCAAGCGCAAAAGACGATTCACATACCGCCCAGTATTCGAACCCACTTCCAGGGGGCGGCCCAGGCTTTCGAGTCGTCGCTGACCAACACCGTGCTACTAATTTTTGCCGCCATCGTCACGATGTATATCGTTCTCGGGGTGCTTTATGAAAGTTTTATCCATCCAGTCACGATTCTGTCCACGCTGCCATCCGCCGGAGTTGGGGCCTTGCTGGCGCTGCTGATCAGCGGCAACGATTTGGGCATCATCGGCATCATCGGCATCATTCTGCTGATTGGTATCGTAAAAAAGAACGCGATCATGATGATCGATTTTGCGCTTGAGGCCGAGCGGACCGAAGGCAAATCGGCGCGCGAGGCAATCTATCAGGCCTGTTTACTGCGCTTCCGACCGATTCTGATGACGACGATGGCAGCATTGTTTGGCGCGGTACCGCTCATGATCAGCAGCGGGATTGGCAGCGAGTTGCGTCAGCCATTGGGGATCGCCATGGTTGGCGGTCTCATGGTGAGCCAGGTGCTTACCCTGTTTACCACGCCCGTGATTTATTTGTACTTCGATCGACTGGCGGCCAGGTTTAAATCCCGCACCGGTTGGAACCTGAACGCCCCGCCGGATTCCAGCGAGCTGGATTCGTGAACCTCGCGCGACTGTTTGTCCATCGGCCGATTGCCACGACCCTGTTGCTCGTTGCAATCACGCTGTCGGGCGCGCTGGCTTTTTTTCAGTTGCCGGTAGCGCCGCTGCCCCAGATCGACTTTCCGACCATTTCGGTTAACGCGCGTCTGCCCGGCGCCAGCCCGGAAACCATGGCCGCTACCGTAGCGACCCCCCTGGAGCGCTCACTGACACGCATCGCCGGGATCACCGAGATGACCTCGGTCAGTAACCTGGGCTCGAGTAACATCACGCTGCAGTTCGATCTGGACCGTAATATCGATGGTGCCGCACGCGATGTGCAGGCTGCCATTGCCGCATCCCGGGCCTTGTTGCCAACCGGGCTGCCGTCGAACCCGACCTACCGCAAAGTCAATCCGGGCGATTCACCAATCATGGTGCTGGCGATGACGTCATCGACCATGAAGCTGGACCAGATCTACGATGTGGCTGACACCATTTTGGCCCAACATATCGCGCAGGTTCAGGGGATCGGTCAGGTCGTGGTCGGCGGTAGCTCGGCACCGGCTGTCCGGATTTCGGTGAATCCGACCATGTTGTCCTCGCTCAAAATCAGTGACGAAGATGTGCGCAATGCCATCGCCAAAGCCAATCCCTATTTGCCCAAGGGTGCGCTGGAGAATAATCACCGGCGCTGGCAGATTCGGGCCAACGATCAGAGCCGCACTGCAGCCGACTATAAGCCGGTCATCGTGGCATGGCGCAATGGCGCCCCAGTGCGTCTGGAAGACATCGCCACCGTCACTGACTCGGTGCAGGATTTGCGCAATATCGGAATGACTATGGGCAAGCCCTCCGTCATCCTGATTCTTTACCGTCAAGCCGGCGCAAACATCATCGACACGATTAACCGGGTCAAGGCAATCTTGCCGCAGCTCGAGGCGGTGATTCCGTCCGCGATCGATCTGGTTTCGGTCATGGATCGGTCGCCGACCATTCTTGCCGCCCTGAAAGAGGTTGAACGCACCTTACTGCTCTCTGTCGCACTGGTCGTCCTGGTGGTGTATCTGTTCCTGAAGGATGCCAAAGCCACCTTAATTCCCGGCCTCGTCGTGCCTATCTCGCTGATTGGCACTTTCGGCGCCATGTATCTGCTCGACTACAGCCTCGACAGCTTCAGCATGATGGCGTTGACCATTGCCACCGGCTTTGTGGTGGATGACGCTATCGTCGTTCTGGAAAACATCTCCCGCTACCGGGAGTCCGGGATGCCGCTGCGTCAGGCCGTACTCAAGGGGGCGGGGGAGGTCAGTTTTACGGTCATCTCGATCTCGTTATCGCTGATTGCCGTATTCCTGCCCATCCTGCTGATGGGGGGCATCGTCGGCCGTTTGTTCCGCGAGTTTGCCGTCACCATGTCGGTCTCGATCCTCATTTCGATGGTGATCTCGCTGACGGCAACGCCGATGATGTGCGACATCCTGCTCAAGGATCATACTCATCCGGTCGATCCCAAGACGCGATGGCATGATCGCTTGCGGGCGCGTGGCCAAAATCTCGCCAAATGGCCCGCTCGGGTTCTGGTCTGGTTGATTGATCTGTGTCGTGCCATGGGCGCGGGCGTTGCCCGTTTCAAGGTCCTTGCCCAGAAAGCATTCGATCGTGCCTATCAAGGCTATGCGTTGACGATTGGCTGGGCGCTGGATCACAAGCGCATCACTTTTGCGGCGCTACTTGTCACAGTTTGCGTGAATATTTATCTATACAAGATTGTTCCTAAAGGTTTTTTTCCGCAACAAGACAATGGGCGAATCGTCGGATTCATCCAGGCGGATCAGTCCATTTCCTTTACGGCGATGAAGGATAAGCTGGAAACCTTTGTGAACATCATCAAGGATGATCCTTCGATCCAGTACGTTTCCGGGTTTACGGGCAATGCGCAGCGTAACGCCGGGATTGTCTTTATGTCGCTCAAGCCCTTGAGCGAGCGCAAAGCATCCGCCGACCAGATCGTGGCCCGTCTACGCCCAAAACTCGGCAGTGTGGCGGGCGCCAACCTGTTCCTGGTGCCTATCCAGGATGTGCGGATTGGTGGCCGGCTGAGCAATGCCCAGTTCCAGTACACCCTGCAAAGCGACGATCTGGAACTCTTGAGAGAATGGGAACCCAAAATCCGGGCCGAGCTGATGAAGTCGCCCATGCTGGTCGACGTCAACACAGACCA
The DNA here is from genome assembly GCA_018883385.1 of Rhodocyclaceae bacterium. Taxonomy (GTDB): domain Bacteria; phylum Pseudomonadota; class Gammaproteobacteria; order Burkholderiales; family Rhodocyclaceae; genus Fluviibacter. Next base: position 8,839 of record VEQD01000035.1, read on the forward strand.
GCAGGATAAGGGCTTGCAGATGACGCTGCACATCAATCGCGACCGGGCATTTCAACTGGGCGTCACGCCACGCATGATCGATGCGGCGCTCAATAACTACTTCGGACAACGTCAGGTTTCGACAATTTATCGTCCGATGAACCAGTACCGTGTCGTTCTGGATGCGGAGACAGCATTCACAGAATCACCCGACAGCCTGCGACGAATTTTTGTCACAACCAGCACCGGCAAGCAGATCCCGTTCGCCGAGTTTGCCACCATCGAGCCCACGCGAACACCCCTGCAGGTCAACCATGAGGGTGCCTTCGTGGCAGCCACCATCTCGTTCAATTTGCCACTTGGCGCCTCGATGTCTGATGCAGCGGCGGCCGTCGATGAGGTTAATCAGCAATTGGGGGTACCAACATCGATCCGCGGCAAATTTGCCGGCAACGCCAAAGCCTTCCAGGACTCGCTCAAGTCTCAGCCGCTGCTCATTCTGGCGGCCATCATTGCGGTCTATATTGTTCTGGGGATGCTGTACGAAAGTCTGATTCATCCGCTCACCATCCTGTCGACACTACCATCGGCCGGGGTGGGCGCGCTGCTGGCGCTACTGGCGACCGGCGTCGAATTTAGCGTGATCGCGCTCATCGGCGTCGTGCTGCTGATCGGCATTGTCAAAAAGAACGCCATCATGATGGTCGACTTTGCCATTACCGCTCAGCGCGCTGGCGCCTCGGCCAGGGAAGCCATTCATCAGGCCTGCCTGCTGCGCTTTCGCCCGATCCTGATGACCACCATGGCCGCGCTGTTCGGCGCGATCCCGCTGGCGGTGGGGCACGGCGAGGGGGCCGAGTTGCGCCAGCCGCTAGGGATCGCTATCGTCGGCGGCCTCATTCTGAGCCAGCTGCTCACGCTATACACCACCCCGGTGGTGTATCTGCTGCTGGATCGTTTTGCCCATAAACCCCGCATCGATTTGATGCAGGTTTTGAACAATGGTAAGTTAAGACCATGAAACATCCACGGTTACTCATCGCCATCTGCGCGGCCTCAACCCTTGTGGCAGGCTGCAATGTCGGGCCGGATTACAAGCGTCCGGACGCACCGATGACGGAAAACTTTAAGCCGACGCCCGAGTGGAAGATCGCTGCACCCGGAGACGATGTCTCCAAGGGCGAGTGGTGGAAAATCTACCGTGACCCGGTTCTGGATGGCCTGATGTCGGAAGTCGTCATCAACAACCAGAATGTGGCGCTCTATGTCGCACGGGTGCGCCAGGCCCAGGCATTGGTGAGCGGCGCCAACGCGGCGCGTTATCCGTCGATCGGATTCACCGGTCAGGGCGGTCGCCAAGCCTCGGGGACAGGCACGGGCAATCTGGTCAACCCCGACGGCACACTCAACGATGGCGGCCTGACCAATATGGTGAATTTCCAGCTGGGTGTGAACTGGGATTCGGACGTCTGGGGCAAGTTGCGCCGGAACGTGGAATCAAAGGATGCCAGCCTGGTCGCCAGCGTGGCTGATCTGGAGAACGCTAAACTGTCGATGCAGGTGCAATTGGCGCAATCCTATTTCACGATCCGATCGCTGGACTCGCTGAAAGTCTTATTCGAACACACGACGAAACAGAACAAGCGTTCTGTCGATATTACGCGTAACGCCTTCGAGGTAGGCGTCAAAGCACGACAGGATCTAATCAACGCCGGTACGCAGTACAAGAGCGTCGAAGCACAATTGATCGACGTCGATAAAGATCGCGCCGCGCAAGAAGCGATTATCGCCACCCTGATTGGCAAACCCGCTTCAAATTTCACGGTCGCGTTTAATCCATTGCCAGGAAGAGCCAATATCAATGTCCCGGTGGTGCCACCGGGATTGCCCGCAGACTTGCTCGAACGCCGGCCAGACATCGCCGCCGCTGAGCGGCGTATGGCCATGGCCAATGCCCAGATCGGCTATCAGATGGCGGCATTCTTTCCCAGCCTGACGCTCAATCCCTCCGGTTTACCAGGTAACAACCTGGGTTATTACGGCACCAGCTTCGCCAATCTGTTTACGGCACCATTTCTGTTCTGGGGTGTTGGTCCCAGTATCGCGCTGACGTTGCTCGACTTTGGCGCCCGTTCGGCCAACGTGGAGCAGGCACGGGGGGTTTACGATGAAAATGTCGCTTCCTATCGTCAGACCGTATTGACCGCATTACAGGAAGTAGAAACCCAGCTGGCGGCATTACGGGTGCTTGAGAAGGAAGCTTCAGTACAGGATGAAGCGGCCGATCTGGCCGAACGCGCCGTGGTGATTGCCTTGAACCGTTACCAAGCCGGTATTGCCGGCTATACCGATGTGGTGGTTGCCGTGAACCAGGCGTTGGTCAACCAGCAAAAATCGATCCAGATTGCGCAACAACGGCTGAATGCCAGTGTGCTTCTGGTCAAAGCACTCGGGGGCGGCTGGGATAAGAAGCCGGCGCCCGTCAGCAGTAATGCAAAGAACTCAACGCTTTCTCAGGGACAACCCGAGGAGAACCGCCAGAATAAACAGCCCGATCAGGGACCAGGCGGGGAGGGATAGGCCGAGGAGGGGAGGAATAGGGGCGCTGCACAGTCCTGAAGCCACAAAAACCTCCGGCATCCATTGCGCCGTCGGCAGGCCGTTCAGAAACAGCTCGACCGGATCGCGGCCACACAAGACTTCAGGGTGCGCCATCACCCAGAGATTACGAATCGCGGCACCAATACCCACCAAAGCACCGGCGATCCCAAGAACCACCAGCACGACGCGAATCAACCGAAACGGCAATGTCCAGGCAAAAAACGCACAAAAACCAACAATAACAAAGGCATAGCGCTGAATGATACACATGGTGCAAGGTTGCAAACCGCGTCCGAACTGCATGATCAACGCAGCCGTCATCGCCAGCGCTGCGCCCAGCATCACCAGCGCATAACAAGTCCGGGGGCTCAAACCAGCCGTTTTTTGATAAGCGTTCACGAGTACATATTAACCCATGCCGCAGATTCTTTTCCTTGATGACACCTTGCTGGTGATCTGCAAACCCCCCGGATTGCTATCACAGCCTGGTCGGCGTCCGGAGAAATGGGACAGCGTGATCACGCGGCTTAAGCCGCTGTATCCGGATGCGGTGGTTGTCCACCGGCTCGACGAGCCCACCTCGGGTCTGATGATACTTGCCCGAGGCCAGGCCATGAGTAGCGGACTAAGCAAGGCCTTTCGGGAACGTCGCATCAATAAGCGTTACGTCGCTATCGTTAACGGGGTGATGACGAATGACGAAGGCAGCATTGATTTTCCGCTGATCGCCGATTGGCCAAACCGGCCACGGCAGAAAATCGACTTCGCGACAGGCAAGCCGTCGCTGACCCATTATCGGGTACTTGAACGCAATGCCGCTCAGAACTGGACGCGGGTTGATCTGGAACCCTATACGGGACGATCGCATCAGCTGCGTCTGCATCTGATGGCACTCGGCCATCCGATCCTGGGTGATCCGTTGTATGCAGACCCGCAAACCTATGTCCGGGCACCACGTATGACGCTGCATGCGGCACACCTGGACCTGGATCATCCACTGACTGGAGAAAAGCTGTCTTTTGATTCGCCAGTGCCTTTCTAGCCCTTGCGTCACTCTATACACTTTGCGCATAATTTATATTATGTAAAGTAAAGAATGGATTAAAAAGGAGGCACTGGAATCAGCCCCTCCCTTTGGAGTCTAGATTCACGGACCCGCGTGCTTAGCGATCAGGTGCCACGCAACTAAAGGTCATCTTGAACATCTCCTGGCGAATCGTCGGATCCTGTGGCTGATCGAAGGTCTTCACCTTCACTTGTTGCTGGTTCTGGTTGCAGTAATCTTTAGCAGCCGCATTCAGATCGTCAATCGCCGGGTCCGGAATATGTTCAGCGGCTGCCTGGGTCGGCTGACTCTTTTCCGAGATCGCATACAGGTTGTCGCCAATCTTGGTCACACTCGGGCCACCGCAACCAACCAGAACGACTGTTAGAACGGCTGAATTAAGAAATCGGTTGAACATCACGGCCACCTTTAGTAAGTTCCCAATCACCAAAAGGGTACCAGAAATGACAAAGGCCAGTACCGAAGTACTGGCCTGATCTTTTGGAGCGGCAGAAGAGTCTCGAACTCTCGACCTATACCTTGGCAAGGTATCGCTCTACCAACTGAGCTACTGCCGCAAAAACTGGAGGCGCGAGCCGGAGTCGAACCGACCTACACGGATTTGCAA
>VEQD01000063.1 GCA_018883385.1 Rhodocyclaceae bacterium
ACCAAGATCACCTTTGTAGCGGTGGGGATCCCGTGCCGCTTCAGGCTGCATCGTCTGTTCAAAGCTGCTGAGACGGTTGATGGTGGTTTTCTTGATGTGGCTGATATCTGCTTCGGTTAGCCCAACAGATTTGGCCAGTACAGCGTCTGAAAGCGATGCCCAGGCAGTGACAAAATCACGATCCGCAGTCACCGGATTGTCGTAGACCACAATAAATTTCACCTGGTCGGTGCCGACGTTCTCCAGAGAGTGAAGTTTTCCTTTGGGGATAAACCAGGTCTGTCCTGGCTCGACATAATAGATCGTCGGCTTGTCATTCTTTTCCCAGATCTCGACACGCAATTTGCCGCTGGTTACGGTGCCAACTTCATTGCCATTGGAATGCCAGTGCGGTACCCGCATTCCCTTCGTAACCAGTTCGTAGTAGAAAACCTGGCCGAAGTCATTCTGTTTGATCTGCTTGGCATCTTCAGACACCCGGACGCCAGCGTCGTTTTTAGTGACTGTTCCCTGCGTGAAAATATTCATTCGGTAGGGAAAAGGACCATTCAGTGCTTTGCCTTCTTTGGCAAGAAATGCGCTCACGGCAGGGTTGGTTGATACCTGATCATTGTTCTGAAACGATGGCGTGAGGTCTTTGTATCGTGCGTCTGCGAGTGCAGTACCTGTCGCAAGAGTCACAACAACAGCAAAGATAGATTTCTTGAGCGCTTTATTCATTGATAGATCCCTTGAAACTAGTTTTTTGTTTAGATTACCAGCAAACGGGCTTCCAACCAGCCGATTTACGCCATTCTTGGTAACAGACCCCATTGGGGTTCAAAACAAGCGGTATGGTGGTCTCCGGGCGCTGTCCGGCAATCAGTTGCTGTTGGTTAATCCAGGTCCCTGCCCATGGGGTCTGGACTTTGTACTCAATCCTGTTTTGATTTGTAGCATTCGTCATCGGTGCTGTCTGGATGATGGGGTCGGGTCCAAAGATCCATGAAGATGGTTCGCTGCCATTCCAGCCGGCGGTCACTACCCATGTTTGGCTGAGCATCGCAGCGACATATGCCTCATAAGGCGTATTTTTTGGGTTTGAAACCGCCAAAAGCTCTGGATCAATTTGCAGGGGCAATCCGGACGTCTGGCGTGCAGGCGCGGCAATAATGTCAGCCCGTTGTGCGCTCAGGAGTCCAAACACTTCAGGAACCGTTATTTCTTCAGCAAGGATTAACCCAATGCGGCCAATCGGCGAAGGCACGACAATCAATCGATCCCCCGGTTTGGCCCAAGCGCCATCTTCCGCCAAATGGGTCGCATTGTATCTAGCGATGATTTTTCCATGGGGGTCCGCCAGTGACACGGTATGAAAATTCCCCGTAGCATCTTGGCGGGCATAGGAGCCGACAACATAACCCTTACCGGCCCTTGCAAGCGAGGATAGCGATTGCTCAGAAGGTCCGCCAACAGGTTCTAGCTCCGGTATGCCTTGACTGAGAACAGGGCCACTCCTGAAGAGCGCGGGTAAAACCAAAAGCCCGCCGGTTGGCGGAGGTCGGTACGCAAGAGGCTTGGCTGGGTGGGCAGCTTGTGCGGCCAATGTCGGGAATGCAGCTTTGGCAGTGGCTTGACTATCGGTCGGTGCACGATGCAAAGCCAGGAGGCCGTATAGCTCGGGTCGGCGGCGTTTCAGGAGTTGATCCCTCACGGGTTTGCTCTGGGCGATATCAATATCCGCAAGGGCAATACCATGAACACCCGAAGGTAGGTTCTCAGGGGGAACGACATCAGCCTGTGCAATCTTGTTGCCAGTCGGTGACCAGAGGCTGGAGCCCCCGTTGTAATAAAGTTTTTGCCCGGTCTTCGGATTGGTTTCAATACCGTTACGTGTGGCGGCAACGACCCATGCGCCGGTATAACGAGAAAGGTACTGGACATTGGCGATAGTCGAATGATCCAACTTGAATTCGGGCTTAGGCGAACCAGGCATGACGCGGTCCGAAGCGCTACTCCAGGCAAGAACGTCCACATCGTGGAGCAACGCAAGTCGTGCATATTGCCAATAGGTATCGTCGTAGCAGATCAGCAGCATGATCCTACCAAGCTCGGTATCAAATACCGGAAACCCCAGGTTGCCCGGAGATACCCAACGCTGATCCTGAGAGTTAAGCCCATGTTTTCTGTATTTTCCGATATAGCCTTCCGGGCCAACGAGCGCCACGGCGTTATAGCCCAAACCTGAGACCGGATCGATTTCCGCGATGCCTACCGTAACGTACACATTCTTTGCTTTAGCGACTTTGCCGATCGCATCTGTCGCTCTACCGGGAATGGTATCCAGGTAAGGGCGCACCATGTCAAAGTCATCGAAGATATACCCCGTGGTTGCCTGCTCCGGAAAAACCAAAAGACGTGCGCCCGTTGTCGAGACCTCTTCCACAGCGGCAACGATTCTTTCAATGTTGCCATCGAGATCCCCCCATGCCGGATCATAAGCAACGGCAGCGGCTTTATATCTAGGAGTGCTGGCAGCCTCTACCGTGGGCAATACGGTGGCAGTAAGTACCAGGCCCAAAAATGCACTAAGGCAGGTATGAATCGAGTATTTACTAGGTCGCATGAACATTAAGACGATGTGATGTTGCGCTTTAGTCGATAAGATATTGCAAGAAGCGCAAACCACAAGGGAAGTACGTATAACGCAACCCGAGTTAGGCGATCGAGCGATAGTGCATAAATCGCAAGCGCAAAAAACGCCAAAACCACATAAGTCATCGGTTTGCTTAAAGGCATCTTAAACGATGACTTGGCATGACAGTCAGGAAACTTCTTTCGGTAGGCGATATGTGCAACCAGTATGACTGTCCATATAAAAATGAATAGAAGAGCAGCTATCGAGCCAACCATCTGGAAAGCTTGCATCATGGAATCTGT
>VEQD01000036.1 GCA_018883385.1 Rhodocyclaceae bacterium
CCAAATTAATAAAAACGCAACGAATGGAGCAATAACTGTGCCCGATCAGTGGGATGTCGGGGCGGTTGACGCTAAATCTTGTTGAGAGGCCAGGACTTTGTCGATGCGTTTGCCATCCATATCCACCACTTCAAACTGCCACCCGGCCCATGCCACAGTCTCCCCGGCGTTGGGAATCCGGCCCATCAGCAGCATCAGCATTCCGGACAGGGTGTTGTAACGACCTTTATCCTCTTCAGGCACGGCTTCGAGCCCCAGGGTGTCCTTGAGTTCGGGCACGGGAATAATGCCATCCAGAAGCCACGTGCCATCCTGGCGTTGAATGGCCCAGGCGTCCTCGTGGTCATCCGGCTTGAACTCACCCGCAATGGCTTCTATCAGATCTTGCAGGGTAATGAGGCCCTGAATCTCGCCGTATTCGTCAATGACAAACGCCATTTGAACACCGGAGGATTTGAAGTGCTCGAGGAGCTCCATGCCGGTCAGTGATTCAGGCACAAAGACAGCGGGTTGCAGATCCGACTTGAAATCCGGGGTTTCGCCCCGCAGCGTCTGTGCCAGCAAGACCTTGGCATTGATGATCCCAACGACCTCGTCAAAGCCCCCCTTGCAGACGGGAAAGCGGGAGTGCTCGGAGTCCTGGATGCGCTGCAGATTTTCATTCAACGGCACGTCGAGGTCGAGGCTGATGATGTCGCTTCGCGGCACCATGAGCGAGGTGATCTGCCGGTCATCCAGGCGGAAGACGTTGCGCACCATCTGTCGTTCATTTTCCTCAATGACGCCGGCATCCGAACCTTCTTCGAGCAAGGCGTGAATTTCTTCTTCGGTCACGATCGGGGCACCGGCATGACGAATGCCCACCATGCGCAGAAGCACCTGAGTGGAACCCGAGAGCAGTCGTACCAGGGGCCTGGCCACGAGCGCCAGGGTGAGCATGGGTTTCGCGACGATTCGGGCAATCGGTTCGGGGTTAGTCTGACCAATCCGCTTGGGCACAAGTTCGCCCAGAACAATGCTGAGATAGGTAATGATGACCACGATCAGTGTCGATGCCAGCCAACCGGAGGTTTCATGCGCGACCCCCAGGTTTTCGAGCCAAAGGGCCACCGGGGTCGAGAGTGCGGACTCGGCGACGACTCCATTCAGAATCCCAATCGTTGTGATGCCGATCTGGACGGTCGACAGAAACCGGTTCGGATCTTCGCCTAGTTCCAGGGCAGCCGCCGCTTGCCGATCCCCCGAATCGACCATGCGTTGCAGTTTGCTTCTTTTGGCAGTGAGGAGCGCAACTTCTGCCATGGCAAAGAGCGCGTTAATCGCGATCAGCGCCAGCAATATGGCAACATCCATCAGGGGTCCCGGCAGTTTCGATGCAACCTATTGTACACAGCCACCAATGGAAACCCCGACCTAAAGTCGGGGGTGGGTGGGGTTGTTACGGCCTCAGCTTAAAGCAGTGCCGCGTTCAGCGTATATGTGCCGCTGATGGCGGCCTGGCCGAGGATATGCCCTTTCATCGCTTCCAGCGCCTGGGCGCCGGTGAATTTGCCTTCAATCGGTAGCTTGGCGATATCGAGTGCATACACCGTGTACATGTAACGATGTACCCGCAGATCATTCCACGGGGGGCAGGGGCCATCGTAACCATAGTAGTCGCCACGCATATCGGGGTCAGCCGCAAACCAGGCCGTGTAGTCGTTGACGCCCTGGCGTGCCCCCAGCGGTGCACCGGGACCCGCTTTGCCACAGGGCGTAACTTCGCTGGAGAACTGGCCGGCTTCCACCGCGTTCACGCTCGCCGGAAGGTCAATCAAAACCCAGTGGTAGAAATCGACGCGGGGGAGATCGGCGCTGACCTCGCGGCCCTCGACGTTCACGTTGTCGCCGACAGAGGGTACGTCCGGGTCGACGCAGAAGATGGCGAAAGACTGTGTGCCCGCCGGCGCATCTGACCAGCTCAGATGTGGGCTCAGGTTTTTACCCAGACAAACGCGGGTTTTGTCGTGCGGGATGCAAAAGGCATGGTCGCCCGGAATGGTTTCTTGATCCCGGATGCTCTGACTGTGTAGTTTCACAGAATGTCTCCTTGTGACCAGTGGGTGGAAGGCGCGATGCGTCTTGGGTCGGTCGGGAGATTTTGCGCCAGCTTCAGGATTTGCGAAAGTCCCTGGGGCGGAAGCCGAGCAAAAAGAGCGTACCACCGTAGGCGAGGCCGCCCCCGGTGATGAGGAGCCCCAGGTGCAGGAGCCGGTCCGTGAGCGCGTTCTCTAGCCAGAAAGGATCATTTCTGTAACCGGCGATCAGGACGACCGCCATGACCGCAAGGGCGATCCCCAGCTTGATGAGAAACGCTGGCCAACCGGGCATCGGTCGGTAAATGGCTGCCTGACGTAGCCCGCGATAGAGCAAGCCGGCGTTAAGGCAGGCGGCGATACCGATCGACAGTGCCAGACCTGCCTGTTTGAGGGGGCCGATAAAGGCCAGGTTCATGACTTGGGTGCTCACCAGGGCGATGAGGGCGATCTTGACCGGGGTCTTCAGGTTCTGACGGGCGTAAAAACCGGGCGCGAGCACCTTGACCAGAATCAGCCCGCTCAAACCGACCGAGTAGGCGACCAGCGCCTGACTGGTCTCGTGGACATCATGCGCCGTGAACGCGCCATGCATGAACAGGGTTGAGATGAGCGGCACGGCCAGAATGGCCAGGCCGAGCGCTGCGGGCAGCGTCAGCAGAAAACAGAGCCGTAAGCCCCAGTCGAGCAGGCTCGAATAGGCCGCCGCATCACCGCCGTGGTGGTGTTTGGTCAGGCTCGGCAGGATGACGGTGCCAATGGCGACCCCCAGCATGCCGGCGGGAAACTCCATCAGCCGGTCGGCGTAATACAGCCAGGAAATGCTGCCGCTTTCCAGAAACGAGGCAAAGACCGTATTGAGCAGCAGGCTGATCTGGCTGACAGAAACGCCCAGCAGCGCCGGTACCATGAGCAGCCCGATCCGCCGCACACCCGGATCTTGCCAGCATGCGCGAAGATTCATGCTAAAGCGCGGTAGCAGGTCAATCTTGCGCAGCGCATGAAACTGCAGCCCCAGTTGCAGAATGCCGCCAATGATCACCCCCCAGGCCAGTGCTTTGACCGGTGGGTCAAACCAGCCTTGGGCAAAGAGCGCCATACCGATCAGGCTGACATTGAGCAGCACCGGCGTAAAGGCCGGTACAGAAAACTTGCCCCAGGTATTTAATATGCCGGCAGCAAACGCCACCATCGACATAAAGAAGATATACAGAAAGGTAATCCGCGTCAGGGTCACGGCCAGATCAAATTTGTCCGGTGTTTCCACAAAGCCCGGGGCGGAGATGGTCACAATGGCCGGGGCGCCCCAGATACCGAGCAGGGCGACGAGCAGAACCGTGGTGCCCAACACGGACCCGGTCCGGTCGATCAGCAGGCGCGTTTCTTCGGCGCCGCGCTGTTTGTGATATTCGCCCAGCAGGGGGACGAACGCCTGAGAAAAGGCGCCTTCGGCGAACATTCGACGCAACAGATTGGGGAGTTTGAACGCCACAAAGAAGGCATCGGTCGCCGCATCGGCGCCAAAGCTCCGGGCAATGACGAAATCCCTGACAAAACCCAGAATTCGGGATACAAAGGTGAAACCACTGACCGTGGCGACGGAGCGAAGCAGACTCATAGGCGGATTGTACGATGGCTTGCGGATTTGTGCGGTTTCCGGTATAGTCGCGAGTTTTCCAGATTCCCCCAGAAGGATGTTTCATGGCCAATAGCGCCCAAGCCCGTAAACGCGCCCGTCAGGCAATGAAGCAGCGCGCCCACAACGCCAGCCAGCGTTCGGAGTTCCGCACTGCGATCAAGAGCGTGCGCCGTGCAATCGAAGCCGGCGACAAGGCAGCTGCCCAGGCTGTTTTTGCCAAAGCAGTCAGCGTCATCGACAGCATCGCTGACAAGCGCATTGTTCACAAGAACAAGTCGTCGCGTCACAAGAGCCGCCTGTCGGCCCAGATCAAGGCGCTCGCTGCCTGAGTCTACTGACGCACAAAAAAGCACCTTCGGGTGCTTTTTTTACGTCCGCCAGATCGTGATGATGGGGTGTGTCGCGCCTGGCGCAGTCAGCGCGGTGGAACAGTCGGCGGGTAAACGACGGTTTCGGCCAGAACATCGTCGATGTTGCAGACTTCAAGGCTACAAACGCCGTCAATGAGCACCAGATCATTATCTTTGGCAAAGTTGGCCAGAAAACGGTAGGCGATGGGAGAAATCTCGTACAGGGCGCCGTCAATAAACACGCAGCGATCACCATCCCAGTCGCCCGGGCTGACATAGGGTGAGTATTTCATGCGTTTTTCAGAGCCAAAAGCAGACATCACCCCGCACAGACGCTCTGCCCAATCCGATGGCCGGAACTTTTGACCATCGTGTGTGCGACCAACGATGACGAGGCTGTGAGACAGATCCGATGGGCTTTTGGCGTCGTCTGTCGCTGCTGGGTTGCTCATGCTCGTCATTCTATCGATTTTTGTGCGGTTGCGGGAGATGTTCGGGAGTAGATAAGGAGATCGTTTTGCCCTAAAATCGCGCTGAACGCTTTATTCGCGCGCTGCGGCGGGGTTCAACGACCGATCAACAAGATGATTGGCCGGGGTTCGCTCTCGCCGCTTTTTGTTTTTTGCTTGATCGAGTGAATCTATGACGCATGTGATGAACACCTATGCCCGTCAACCGGTTGCCTTTACGCATGGTGACGGCAGCTGGGTGGTGGATACGGAAGGTCAACGCTATCTGGATGCCTTGTCCGGTATCGCCGTCAATACGCTCGGCCATAATCACCCCGATCTGGTGCGCGCCCTAAGTCAGCAGGCGGCGCAACTGCTTCATACCTCTAACCTGTATCGCATTCCCCTGCAGGATGAGTTGGCCGATAAGCTGGCAGCTTTGTCTGGCCTCGATGAGGTGTTTTTTTGCAACTCCGGTTGCGAAGCCAACGAAGCCGCCATCAAGCTGGCACGTTTTTACGGACATCGCCAGGGTATCGATAACCCCAACATTATTGTGATGGAGCATGCCTTCCACGGGCGGACGCTGGCGACCCTGTCGGCGACAGGCAATCGCAAGACCCAGGCGGGTTTCGAACCCTTGGTGAGTGGTTTTGTGCGCGTGCCCTATAACGATATCGAAGCCATCCGTCAGGTAGCGCAACATAACAAGAATGTGGTGGCCGTTATGCTCGAGATGATTCAGGGCGAAGGCGGCATTCACCTGGCCGATGATCAGTTCCAGCGGGAGTTGCGCGCCCTGTGTGACGAAAAAGGGTGGTTGCTCATGACCGACGAGGTTCAGTGTGGCATCGGTCGTACGGGTAAGTGGTTTGGCTTTCAGCATTCGGGCGTGCGCCCGGATGTGGTGTCGTTGGCGAAAGGACTGGGCTCCGGTGTGCCGGTCGGTGCTTGTATGGCCGGTGGCCGTGCGGCGGGTCTGTTTGGTCCGGGCAATCATGGCTCTACCTTTGGGGGCAACCCGTTGGCCATGCGCGCCGCCAAAACCACCATTGACGTACTGGAGCGCGACAAGCTATTGGAGAATGCCGACAAAATGGGTCGCACCATTCGTGATGGCCTCCGCGCCCGCATCGGCGAATTCCCGGAAGTGGTCGACATTCGTGGGCGCGGTTTGATGATCGGTGTCCAACTCGACCGTGCCTGTGGCGAGTTGGTCGCCATGGCGCGGGACGCAGGTCTGCTGATCAACGTCACAGCCGATTCAGTCGTTCGGCTGCTGCCCTCGCTCATTATCACGCAGGCCGACGTCGACACCCTGGTTGATCGTTTGTCAGGCGTTATTACCCGCTACCTGGGAAAGTAATATGGCACTGAGACATTATCTCCAGTTCAGCGACTTCAATCGCGAAGAATATGAATATCTCTTCGCCCGCACGCGCTGGATCAAGGAGCGCTTCAAGTCCTATCAGCAGTACTGGCCGCTGGTCGACCGGACGCTGGTCATGATTTTCGAAAAGGCGAGCACGCGTACGCGCCTGTCGTTTGAGGCCGGCATGCAGCAACTCGGTGGCGCCGCGATCTATCTCAATACCCGTGATTCGCAGTTGGGTCGGGGTGAACCGGTCGAAGATGCCGCGCAGGTCATTTCGCGCATGAGCGACATTGTCATGATCCGTACCTTCGAGCAGAGCATCGTCGAACGTTTCTCGACCTACTCGCGGGTACCGGTCATCAACGGCCTGACGAATGAATATCACCCGTGCCAGATCATGGCCGATATTTATACCTATCACGAGCATCGCGGCGACCTACGCGGCAAAACCGTGGCCTGGGTTGGTGATGCCAATAACGTCTGTAATACCTGGCTGCAGGCGGCGCGTATTCTGGACTTCAAGGTCAATGTCTCCACGCCGCCGGGCTATGAGCTCGATACAGCGCTGGTTGGTCACGACCAGGGGCATTATGAAGTTTTCTCGGACCCGATGGATGCCGCGCGTGGTGCCGATCTGGTCACGACTGATGTCTGGACGTCGATGGGATTCGAAGCCGAGAATGAAGAACGTCTGAAGGCATTTGCCGACTGGCAGGTCGACGACGACATGATGCGGGTGGCAAATCCGGGTGCTTTATTTATGCACTGCCTGCCAGCGCATCGGGGTGAAGAAGTGACGGCCAGCGTCATCGACGGACCACAGAGCGTGGTCTGGGACGAGGCCGAAAACCGTTTGCATGTGCAGAAGGCGCTGATGGAGTTTCTGATGCTGGGTCGGGTCGATTAAACCCGGCAGCCAAAGTTTTTAGAGAATTGTGTTTTAACCTGAGCGGAAAGCAGCAATGAGCGATATCAAAAAAGTAGTGTTGGCCTATTCGGGCGGTCTGGATACCTCGGTGATACTCAAGTGGTTGCAAGACACCTACGGTTGCGAGGTGGTCACCTTTACGGCAGACCTGGGGCAGGGTGAAGAGCTGGAACCAGCACGCGCCAAGGCGCTGAAGCTTGGTATCAAACCCAAGAACATCTTCATTGACGATTTGCGTGAAGAGTTTGTCCGCGATTTCGTGTTTCCGATGTTCCGCGCCAATACCATTTACGAAGGCGAGTACCTGCTCGGTACGTCGATCGCCCGACCGCTCATCGCCAAGCGTCTCATCGAAATCGTTAATAAAACAGGGGCGGATGCTATTTGTCATGGCGCAACGGGCAAGGGCAACGATCAGGTGCGCTTTGAACTCGGTGCCTATGCGCTCAAGCCGGGCGTCAAAGTCATCGCCCCGTGGCGTGAGTGGGATCTGCTCTCGCGCGAGAAGCTCATGAAATACGCCGAGTCGCACGGCATCCCCATCGACATGAAGCACAAGAAGGGCGGTTCGCCGTATTCGATGGACGCCAACCTGCTGCACATCTCCTTTGAAGGTCGCCACCTAGAAGACCCGGCCGCCGAAGCCGAAGAATCGATGTGGCGCTGGACGGTGTCACCGGAGAAAGCGCCCAATAAGGCCGAATATATTGAGATCGACTACGTGAAGGGTGACCCGGTCGCCATCAACGGCAAGAAGATGAAGCCGCATGACATTCTGGCCAAACTCAACGAGCTGGGTGGTAAACATGGCATCGGCCGTCTTGACCTCGTTGAGAACCGTTACGTCGGCATGAAGTCGCGCGGTTGCTACGAAACACCGGGCGGCACCATTCTGCTCAAGGCGCATCGTGCCATCGAATCGATCACGCTGGATCGCGAAGTTGCCCATCTAAAAGACGACCTCATGCCGCGCTATGCCAGCCTGATCTACAACGGCTACTGGTGGAGCCCGGAGCGGACTGCCCTGCAGACGCTCATTGATCATACGCAGGAACACGTCAATGGCTCGGTCCGTCTAAAGCTTTATAAGGGGAACGTCATCGTTGTTGGTCGCGATTCCAAGCAGGATTCGCTGTTCGATCCGACGATCGCCACCTTCGAAGATGACGACGGCGCCTACGACCAAAAAGATGCAGCCGGCTTCATCAAGCTGAATGCGCTTCGTATGCGTATTGGTGCCAATCGCGACGCCCGTAAGCTTGCCAAGGTCGCCTCTAAAACCGCATCGCGGAAAAAGGCCTAAATCGTGGAAGGTACCCTGTTCGGCTTTACCGAGGAGCAAATCGCTGACTTCATGTCGACCTATGGCGTGGCGGCGTTCATCCTTTTTATGCTCTTCATCATTGCCGAGATCGCGATTAAATCGAAGGCGGGCAAAATGGGTACCGCGATTCTGTTCTTTGTACTCGCGTTTGGCATGGTCGGTTACATCGCCAAAGGCATCATTCAGAAAATGTGGGGGATCTAAATGGCACAATACGATAACGTTACCGTGGTGAAAGCTGCCAATGTCTATTTCGATGGTAAGTGCGTGAGCCACACCATTCAATTCGCCGACGGCACCAAAAAGACGGTTGGCGTCATTCTGCCGTCCTCACTTACTTTCAATACCGGCGCACCGGAAGTCATGGAAGGCGTGGGCGGCACCTGTCGCGTTCGCCTCAAGGGTGAAGCGGATTGGAAGACTTACGGTGCCGGCCAGTCATTTGATGTGCCGGGCAACTCGTCGTTCGAGATTGCCTGCGACGAACCCTATCACTACGTTTGCCACTTCGGATAATCGCCATGCCCAGCTTTGACATTACTTCCGAAGTCGACATGGTGTCGCTCAAAAACGCCGTCGACGTTGCCAATCGCAAGATCGCCAACCGTTACGACTTTAAAGGATCAGACGCTAAGGCCGAGTTGAATGAAAAGGACAAGACAATTGTCCTGCACGCCGACAACGATTTTCAGCTCGATCAAATGCAGGGGATTCTGCTACCGGAGATGACCGGTAAGGGCATCGACGTGCGTTGCCTCGAGCATGGTTCGATCCAGAAGGTCAGCGGCAACAAGGTCAAACAGGATCTCAAGGTGCGCGTTGGTATCGAGCAGACCCATTCCAAGAAGATTGTGGCCATGCTCAAGGACTCGAAACTCAAGGTTCAGGCGTCAATTCAGGGCGAAGCGGTTCGCGTGACCGGCGCCAAGCGGGACATTCTTCAAGAAGCCATTGCACTCGTAAAGGACGGCATCAAGGATCTGCCGCTGCAGTTTGGTAACTTCCGCGAATAAAAATGAGCATCACGCCCGAACAGCTTCGCCAGGCTTTCGCGTCGCTGCCGCCGGGGGCTGCGCCGACAGAAGGTCAGGTCACCGAGGTGGTGGATGACCCCGTGCCGCCGGAGATTCTGGCGCGCTTGAAAACCGGCCGCCGACCGGCGGCAGTGCTGATGCCCATTCTGGGTGTTAAATCGGGGAGGCTACGGCTTTTGCTGACCCAGCGTACTGATCATTTGCGTGATCATGCGGGTCAGATTAGCTTTCCCGGGGGTGGCCTCAAGCCGGGTGAAAACCCACTTGAAGCAGCACTGCGCGAGGCCGAAGAGGAGATCGGGCTGGATAGAGCGGCCGTCGAGATATTCGGCGAGATGCCCCGATATCACACCGGCACGGGGTTCAATGTCTCGCCAATCATCGCCTTTGTCTCAGACGGGGTCTCATTCCAGCCAGATCCGGGTGAAGTGGCCGAAATTTTCGACGCCCCACTGGATTATTTAATCGACCCCAGAAATTTCCGGCAGGAAACCCGGTTTTACCGGGGCGCCTGGCGCAACTTCCTGGCCGTTCCCTGGTCCGGACACTATATCTGGGGGGCAACAGCAGGCATGCTGGCGCAGCTTTCACGCATTGTTCATGGCCAAAAGATGGCATAAACTGCCGTTGAAATTATGATATCGTGACCGAACGACCGTGCTTGCGGTGTTGTCGCCCCGGTAATGCACCTTGACTGACAGGCTTTTTGATTTATGAAACTCGTTGTGCTGATTCTTGCATTGCTGATCGAACAGGTCAGGCCGCTGCCTTATGCCCGCTTCGTCGGCGCGCCATTGACGCGTCTGGCCAACTGGGTTGAGAGCGTGTTTGATTCCGGAAACCGTCAGCACGGCTTTCTGGCGTGGCTGTTGGTGGTGGGGGGCGGTGTGGTTGTCGCGACAGTGCTGGATCTGCTCCTGTCGAGTATCAATTTGTTGTTGGGGCTGGCCTTTGGCGTGCTGGTGCTTTATCTGACGCTGGGTTTCCGCCAGTTCAGCCACTCGTTTACCGAAGTCAACGAGGCGCTGCAGGCCGATGACGTGCCCGCCGCCCGCAAAGCCATGAAAGCCTGGAATAGCGAGTGCCCGGATAACGCCAGTTCGGACGAAATCGCCCGTCTGGCCATTGAGACCGGCGTGCTGGCGTCGCACCGCCACGTCTTTGGCGTACTGGCCTGGTTTGTGGTGTTTGGCCCGGTCGGTGCCGTTTTTTACCGCCTCAGCGCCTTTCTGGCGACGCACTGGAACGGCAGCGATCGCAAGGATGATGAGGTGGTGGGGGAGCACGCGGCCGAAGAGGTGCAGGTCAAGCGTCGCCAGTTCGGTGCCTTCGCCCGCCAGGCCTTTGCCCTGGTCGATTGGCTTCCGGCCCGCATGACGGCGGTGGCCTTTGCCATCGTCGGTAATTTTGAAGACGCCATTCATTGTTGGCGCGAACAGGCCGGAACCTGGCGTGATCACACCGCTGGCGTGATTGTGGCTGCCGGCGCTGGGGCGCTGGGCGTTAAGCTGGGTGGCCCGCTCAGCGAGTCTCCGGTTATTGAGGATGACGTGGTTCTGGATCGTCCGGAAATCGGGGTCGGCGAAGAGGCTACCCCGGCTGTTTTGCCGTCGGCCATCGGTTTGGTCTGGCGCGCTTTGATTTTGTGGGTGATACTACTCGCAGTTGTTGGGCTCGCCGCCTGGGTGGGCGTTTGATTCATACATAAAAGCATAGTTGGGAGACATAAGAATGAGCAAAGACGTTGTTGTACTGAGCGCAGTACGTTCGGCTATTGGCACCTTCGGTGGTTCTCTGTCGGACATGGAGCCGTCGGAACTGGCGGGTGCCGTCATGAAAGAAGCGGTCGGCCGCTCAGGTGTCGACCCCAAAGAAATCAATTACGTGACCGTCGGTACGGTCATGCCTACCGACTCGCGTTTCGCCTACGTCTCGCGCGTGGCCTCGATCCAGGCGGGTCTGTCGATGGATTCGGTCGCGATGCAAGTCAGCCGTCTGTGCGCCTCGGGCCTGCAGGGTATTGTGACCTCCGCGCAGAATATTCTGCTGGGTGATTCGGATTACGCCATTGGTGGTGGTGTTGAAGTGATGTCGAAGGCCACGTATATGCTGCCGGCGATGCGCTGGGGCGCCCGTATGGGTGACACGAAGGCCGTCGATAGCATGGTTGCCGTGCTGAGCGACCCGTTTGGTGTTGGCCACATGGGCGTCACGGCCGAGAATTTGGCCGTCAAGCATGGCATCACCCGTGAAGCGCAGGATGCGTTTGCGGTCGAATCGCAACGTCGTGCCGCGGCCGCGATCGCCGCCGGTCACTTCAAATCGCAGATCATGCCGGTCGTGAAGCAGACCAAAAAGGGTGAGGTCGTTTTCGACACCGATGAACACGTCAAAGCCGGCACCACGCTCGAAGGTCTGGCCAAGATGAAGCCGGCCTTCAAGAAAGAAAACGGTACCGTGACCGCGGGTAACGCTTCGGGCATCAATGACGGCGCTGCCTTCTTTGTTCTGGCCGATGCTGCTGTGGCCGCCAAAGCTGGCCATAAGCCGATGGCACGTATCGTGTCTTACGCGGTGGCAGGTGTGCCGAACCATGAAATGGGTGAAGGTCCGATTCCGGCAACACAGCAGGCGCTCAAGAAGGCCGGTCTCAAGCTCGATCAGATGGATGTGATCGAGTCGAATGAAGCCTTCGCTGCTCAGGCACTGTCGGTCATGAAGGTGCTGGGTCTTGATCCGGCAAAGACCAACCCGAATGGTGGTGCCATTGCCCTGGGTCACCCGGTCGGTTGCTCAGGTGCGTTCATCGCCACCAAGGCGGTTTATGAACTGCAACGCATCGGTGGTAAGTATGCGTTGGTCACCATGTGTATTGGTGGCGGCCAAGGCATTGCCGTGATCTTCGAACGCTGCTAATCGGCGTTTGCGTCACTAAAAACCGCTCTTCGGGGCGGTTTTTTAATGTCTATTTTTCCTGAAGCAAGCGACGGAGTAACTGCAGACGGGTAGGGGATGCCGATCCGGCAATCACTGCCGCCTGAAAGGCGCATCCCGGATCCTGGTCATGACGACAATCGCGGAAGCGGCAATCTCCCAGGTGTGGCCGGAACTCCGGAAAGGCGAGCAAGATCTCTTCTTCGGTCAGGTGCGATAGGCCAAAGACCTGTAGGCCGGGTACGTCAATGATGGTTGTATCGGCAACTTGCTGATAAGCCTGCACGGTGGTCGTCGTGTGCCGGCCGGTATCCAGAAAATGCGA
>VEQD01000064.1 GCA_018883385.1 Rhodocyclaceae bacterium
CTGGCCGACATGTCGGAAAATAGTCTGAAGGTGTTGGAAACTCGTTCTGATATTGCCTGTGTGCTGATCAACCCCTTGCAAGCCCTGCACCCGAACAAACCCGCGCCAGGCGATAGTTCGCTCGTCGACAGCAGTCGTGCAGCAGGATTTGATCGTGATGCCTATACGGCTTGGCTCAGGGCATTACGGGAGGTATGTACGCGTCGAGGCATTGTGCTAATTATGGACGAAGTTTTCGTCGGTTTCCGGCTCGCTCCCGGCGGTGCCCAGGAGTATTTTGGCATTCGGGCCGACATGGTTACTTACGGAAAAACACTGGGCGGCGGGTTGCCGGTGGGTGTTGTTTGTGGCAAAAAGGATTTGATGCAACGCTTCCGTGCCGAACGACCGGCCGACATCTGTTTTGCCCGGGGCACCTTTAATTCACACCCGTACGTGATGGGTGCGATGCAAGTATTTCTGGAGCGTATCAACGAGTTTGATATGCGGCTCATGTATAACGATCTCGACGCTATCTGGAACGCGCGCGCCGCAGATCTGAACGAACGGCTGTTGGCCGAGGGGCTGCCTGTCCACATTGATAATCTGTCGACAATCTGGACAGTGAGTTACACGGTGCCATCGCGCTACAACTGGATGTTCCAGTATTACCTCAAGGCGGAAGGTTTATTGCTCAGCTGGGTGGGAACAGGGCGATTTATTTTTAGCCTCAATTACACCGATGCAGACTTTTCGGCGGTGACTGCAAAATTTATTCAGGCCGCTCGTCGTATGAGTAGGGATGGTTGGTGGTGGGCTGATACGGAGATGACGAATAAGAGCATCAAGCGAATGATTCTGAGTGAGATGCTGCGTGCTCGCCGAGTCTGATTGGCGTTAGATCCAACAAAAATGCCCCGCTTTATGCGGGGCATTTATTGAAGCGTGCTGCGAATTAAATTAGACGGCCGCTTTCATCTCTTCTTCATGAGCAACGTGATCCATCGGATCAATGAGCTGACCACGCATGAGGTAGAACGGTGCCTTGTAATACATCTTGAGATCATGGAGCGGATCGGTCAGGATTTTGGTCATCCAGACCAGACCGGTTTGAACATCACGTAGGAAGAAAAGGTGAATGGTCCGGAAAATCAGCCCGCCCACGCCGATCGCCAGCCAGATGATGCCCACATGATCAATCAACTGTTGGGTTGTCGTCGCCGGTTCGAGGAGGCCGAAGAGGCTTGGGCTAATAAGCAGCAGCAAGGGCGATGCCAGCCAGATTGCGATCAGCACGACCTTGCGCTGCAGGTTGTAGCCGACTTTGATGGCTTCTTTGTATTCATTCGTGGCGTGATTGACTTCGTCATAGCCCTGCGGTTCAAAGAAGAAATGGCCCGACTGACGCGTGCCCATCGACCAAACCCAGCCGATGATGGCTGCGGTTGCCGGGTCAGAAAGAACGAGACTGTATGCGGTTAGAAAGCCAAGTGCACTCAGGAAGTGCAACGTTTGATTAATACGGCTCTGGTGGTAGTAGCGGTGGTCATCCCAGCGCTGCTCTCGTAGTGTAGCGAAAAAGGTCGTCATGTTGCCTCCACGTAGATGACATTCGACTAGGCAACAATAGGTGGAGATTGCTACGGCAATGTTAAGTGTTCAAGAGAAATTTGTGACAGCGATGCTTTCATAAATCTTTAAAGAGACGGTAGTAAATCTATTATGCAGATGGCTGACGATGATGGCTGGAAAATTCCCTTGCGGCTGTCATGGACTCAATCGTCATCGAAAATATCGCCACGAAAAAGAAATCCCTGCGTCTGGCAATCGTTACCGAAACCTATCCACCCGAAGTCAATGGTGTGGCGCTCTCACTTTCGCGGTTCGTCGAAGGCTTGTCGCAGCTGAACCATGAGATACAGCTGGTCAGGCCAAGGCAACAGGATGATGGACGAAAGCCGTTGATTGGTGAGATTGAAGAGGTCCTGACAACGGGCTTGCCAATACCCAAATACCCGAACCTTAAGATGGGGTTGCCAGCAAAAAAACGACTCGTCGGACAGTGGACGATGCGGCGTCCAGATCTGGTACACATCGTGACGGAAGGCCCGTTGGGGTGGTCTGCTCTGGAAGCGGCGCGCAAACTGAAGATACCTGTAAGCTCGGACTTCCGGACTAACTTTCACAGCTATAGCCAGCATTACGGAATCGGTTGGCTTAAACGACCGATCGTGGGATATCTACGGAAGTTTCACAATAAGGCTGCGCTGACGACAGTGCCAACCGAGCACATGCGCCGCGAATTGAGCGGGATTGGTTTTAAAAACGTACGTGTCCTGTCGCGCGGCGTTAATGCAGCGCTATATTCACCAGAGCGACGTTCGCCTGAGTTACGGGCTCAGTGGGGCGTGACCGACGATTACTTCACGGTGGTGCATGTGGGACGGTTGGCCGCAGAGAAGAACCTGAAATTGCTGTTTAAGGCCTATGTAGCACTTCGCCAGAAGGATTCACGAGTCCGGTTGGTGATGGTGGGCGACGGCCCCGCAATAACCGCACTGCAGCAACGGCACCCTGAGGTCATTTTTTCCGGGGTACGCCATGGGGAAGACCTAGCGACACACTATGCTTCCGCAGATTTGTTTGTTTTTCCAAGCCTGACTGAAACTTTTGGCAATGTCACGTTGGAGGCGATGGCCAGCGGGTTGCCGGTAGTGGCGTTTGATTATGCGGCGGCGGCGCAGTACCTGACGGCAGAGAGTGGATGTTTGGCCCCTGTAGATGACGA
>VEQD01000065.1 GCA_018883385.1 Rhodocyclaceae bacterium
GCAAAGCACGTGAAGTGCCGCTGGCCGTTCAGAAGGCCATGGAAGAAGCCCGTCGCCGTCTGTTCAAGGTCACGCTCAAGAACGGTACCGTTCAGCACACGCTGGTCGGCCGTCACGGCGCAGCCAAGGTACTGATTCAACCGGCACCGGAAGGTACTGGCATCATCGCCGGTGGCGCTGTCCGTAACGTGTTTGAAGTTGTCGGTATCACCAACGTCGTCGCCAAGTGCCTTGGCTCGACCAACCCGTACAACGTCATCCGTGCAACCCTGAATGGTCTGAAGTCCATGAATACGCCGGCAGAAGTTGCCGCCAAGCGTGGCAAGGCCATTGAAGAGATTCTGGGGTAAGACATGTCGAACAAGAAACTCAAGGTCACGCTCATCAAGAGCATTATCGGCACCAAGCAGGACCACCGCGCCACCGTGCGTGGTCTGGGTCTGCGCCGTCTGAACTCGTCTGCCATCCTGGAAGATACGCCAGCGGTGCGCGGCATGATCACCAAGGTGCGCTACCTCGTTAAGAGCGAAAGCGTCTAAGGATAAGGTTATGGAACTCAATACCATCAAACCCGGTGCTGGTGCCAAACACGCTGCTAAGCGCGTTGGTCGCGGTATCGGCAGCGGTCTGGGCAAAACCTCGGGCCGTGGCCACAAAGGTCAAAAGTCGCGTACGGGCGGCTACCACAAGGTAGGTTTCGAAGGCGGTCAAATGCCGCTGCATCGTCGCCTGCCGAAGCGTGGCTTCGTCTCGCTGACGCGTGCTCGCGTTGCCGAAATCCGTCTCAGCGATCTGCAAGCCATCCCGGTCGACGACATCGATCTGGCCGTGCTCAAGCAGTGTGGCGTTGTTTCAACGCTGGCGCTGGCCGCTAAGGTCATCCTCAAGGGTGAGCTGAGCCGCAAGGTCGTTCTGAAGGGCATCACCGCCACCAAGGGTGCCAAGGCAGCCATCGAAGCCGCTGGCGGCTCGGTAGAAGCTTCGGCTGAGTAATCCGCAGGAACTGATCGGACATGCAACAAAACGCACTCACGCAGGGTAGCAAACACGGGGAACTCAAGCGCCGCTTGTTGTTCCTCCTGGGCGCGCTCATCGTGTATCGCATCGGGGCGCACATTCCTGTGCCCGGTATCGATCCGTCGGTGCTGTCCGATCTGTTCTCGCGTCAAAAAGACGGCATCCTCGGCATGTTCAACATGTTCTCGGGGGGTGCGCTGTCGCGCTTCACGATCTTTGCCCTGGGCATCATGCCCTACATCTCGGCATCGATCATCATGCAGCTGATGACCGTCGCCAGCCCGGCACTGGAAGCCCTCAAAAAAGAGGGTCAGGCCGGTCAGCACAAGATTTCGCAATACACCCGCTACGGCACCGTGGTCCTCGCCTTCTTCCAGGCACTGGGCATCGCCGTCGCGCTGGAAGCGCAACCCGGTCTGGTGCTTGATCCGGGTCTGGGCTTCCGCATGGAAACCGTCCTTACCCTCGTCACCGGCACCATGTTCCTGATGTGGGTGGGTGAGCAGATCACCGAACGTGGTCTGGGTAACGGCATTTCCATTATCATCTTCGCGGGTATCGCCGCTGGCTTGCCCAGCTCGCTGGGCGGTATCCTGGAACTGGTCAACACCGGTGCTATGAACCCGCTAACCGCACTGGTTATCGTCGCCATCGTCATTCTCGTCACTGCCTTCGTTGTTTACGTCGAGCGCGGTCAGCGTCGTATCTTGGTCAACTACGCCAAGCGTCAGGTCGGTAACAAGCTCTACGGCGGCCAATCGTCGTTCCTGCCGCTTAAGCTGAACATGGCCGGTGTGATTCCGCCGATCTTCGCCTCGTCGATCATCCTGTTCCCGGCCACGCTGGCAGGCTGGTTCGGTTCGGGTGAAAACATGCTGTGGCTCAAGGACATTTCGGTTGCCCTGTCGCCGGGCCAACCGCTGTACATTCTGTTCTACGCTGCCGCCATCATTTTCTTCTGCTTCTTCTATACGGCGCTGGTGTTCAACACGCGTGAAACCTCGGACAACCTGAAGAAGAGCGGTGCGTTCATTCCTGGCATTCGTCCAGGTGAGCAAACCTCGCGCTACATCGAAAAAATCCTGACCCGCCTCACGCTCATCGGCGCTGTGTACATCACCGTCGTCTGCCTGTTGCCGGAATTCCTGATTCTCAAGTGGAACGTGCCGTTCTACTTCGGCGGCACCTCGCTGCTGATTATCGTGGTCGTCACCATGGACTTCATGTCCCAGGTGCAGGCCTTCGCAATGTCGCATCAATACGAAAGTCTGCTCAAGAAGGCCAACTTCAAGGGCGGATTGGGCGGTCGCTAAGAAGATGGCAAAGGAAGACTTGATCGAAATGCAGGGCGAGGTGCTAGAAAACCTCCCTAACGCAACCTTCAAGGTAAAGCTGGAAAACGGCTATGAAGTCCATGCCTTCATCTCCGGCAAGATGCGTATGCACTACATCCGTATCCTGCCCGGTGACAAAGTCACCGTGCAACTCACCCCCTACGATCTGACCAAGGCGCGGATCACGTTCCGCGCCAAGTAAGACCGAAGGAATCGTTTTTAGTTTTTGTTTTTAATTCTCTACGCAAGAACCCGACGGAAAGCCACGGCTGGGCAGAACGTCGACATAAAGGAGTAGGTAATGAAAGTTTTGGCTTCGGTACGGCGCATTTGCCGGAACTGCAAGATCATCCGCCGCAAAGGTGTGGTGCGTGTGATTTGCACCGACCCACGCCATAAGCAG
>VEQD01000037.1 GCA_018883385.1 Rhodocyclaceae bacterium
ACGTCCTTGGCCATCCTTGCGCGGCAAGAGTTCTTGCGCCACGACAGCGCGTAATACATCAGCCAATAACGTTCTGGCTAAGTCTCGTTCTGACCCCGGAAACACATCCACGATCCGTTCCACCGCCTGAGCTGCCGTGGCGGTATGCAGTGTCGCCAACACGAGGTGGCCGGTTTCGGCGGCGGTCAGGGCAAGGCGGATCGTTTCGAGATCTCGCATCTCGCCGAGTAGGATGACATCTGGATCTTCACGCAATGCCGCTTTCAAAGCATCGGCAAAGCTGGGCGTATCGCGGCCCACTTCGCGCTGCGTGATGAGGGCGCAATCCGGGACATAGACAAACTCCACGGGGTCTTCAATGGTGAGCACGTGTTTGGCCGCGTTATGGTTGATGTAATCGACCATCGCGGCGAGGGTAGTCGTTTTACCGGAGCCGGTTGGCCCGACGACAAGTACCAACCCATGATCTTGCGCAGCCAGTGACATGAGGATCTGCGGCGCATGAATGGCCTCAAGCGTAGGCACAGTGTCGGGGATCGGCCGCAGCGCCAAGCCGACACCGCGTTGTTGGCGATATGCGTTCGCACGATAACGCCCAAGACCTTCAACACCAAAGGCGAAGTCACAGGCGGCACCATCGGCAAACTGGCGACGTTGCGACTCGGGTAGAACGCTATCGATCATGGCGCGGATAGGGGCATTGCCCAGTGCTGTCGCTTCCAAAGCCTGTAACGCGCCATCAAGGCGCACCATAGGCGGTATACCCGCCGACAGATGGATATCCGACGCCCGCAACGCTTGCGCCGCACGCAGCAAGGATTCAAGCATGCTCGTCACTCCCGTTTTATACTTCGCTTAGCCTAACAGCAGTTTCCTGATTTCACACAAGCGCCTAAGCGTTTTTCTTATGTCTACCGCCCCCATGACGAACGCCCAAGAACCGACTGCCTATGCGCAGCGGCTGGCGGCTGTGCGCGAGATGATCGCCGCCACCTGCAAGGCCTGTGGACGCGACCCCAGTTCTGTATCGCTACTTGCTGTCTCCAAGACTTTTCCCATCGCTGCCGTAGATGCAGTAGCTGCCGCCGATCAACGGGCCTTTGGCGAGAACTACGCCCAGGAGGGTGTTGAGAAGGCGACGACTCGCCCCGACCTGGCCTGGCATTTTATCGGCCCGATTCAGAGCAACAAGACCCGCGGCATCGCCGAACGCTTTTCCTGGGTGCACAGCATCGACCGGCTCAAGATTGCCGAACGGCTTTCGGCACAGCGCCCAGTTAATCTGCCACCGCTCCAGGTATGCGTGCAGGTCAATATCGATGGCGAAGCCACCAAGAGCGGTTGTGCGCCCAGCGAGGCCTTGGCGCTGTGCCAGGCGATTGCCGCCTTGCCGCAACTGCAACTTCGCGGGTTGATGGCAATTCCTGAACCGACATCCGATACGTCGACGCAGCGTCGTAACTTTGCAGCCTTGCGCATATTGCGCGACACGATCAATGACGCAGACGCCAGCCTTAACCTCGATACCCTATCCATGGGAATGAGTGATGATCTCGAATCCGCCATTATCGAAGGCACGACCATCGTGCGCGTTGGTTCGGCCATCTTCGGTCCGCGCACCTACACGAACACTTCTGCAACGGAGCTTTAAATGAAGATCACTTTTCTCGGCGGCGGCAACATGGCCATCGCGCTGGTTGGCGGTTTGATTCAGCGCGGCTTTAACGCACAGGATCTGGCAGTGATCGAGATCTTGCCGGATGCGCGCGAGCGACTTAGCGCACAGTTTCGGATTCGGGTCTTTGGTGAAGCGTCGGCTGAAGCACTGGCCTGCGACGTGCTGGTGCTTGCCGTAAAACCTCAGCAAATGCGTGAAGCGCTGACAGGCTTGCCTGCTGGCGGCAAACGCCCGCTGATCGTCAGCATTGCCGCTGGTCTCTTGGTGAATGATCTCGCGCGCTGGATGGATGGCTATCGTCGCATCGTACGCGCCATGCCCAATACACCTGCGCTGATTGGCGCCGGTATGACGGGTCTATATGCCGACCCATCGGTCTCCGCTGAAGATCGCAAGAACGCTGAAACGATTCTGGCGGCTGTGGGCGAAACTATCTGGGTCGACAGCGAAAGTTTGATTGATAGCATCACCGCGATATCGGGTAGTGGCCCGGCTTATGTGTTCCTCTTTCTGGAAGCCATGCAAGAAGCTGCCCGTGAGTTGGGTCTGTCATCCGAAGCCGCGCAGAAGCTCGCCATTCAAACCGTAATGGGCGCCAGCCAACTGGCACGTGACTCCAGCGAACCCGTCGATGTATTGCGTCAGCGCGTCACCTCCAAGGGCGGCACCACCGCCGCTGCACTCGACAAGATGGCCGCATCCGGTGTGAAGACAGGGCTCATCGCGGGCATGCAGGCAGCGGCGGCGCGTAGTCGTGAACTCGGTGTCGAGCTTGGGCGTGACTGAGTCCAAGCCTTGGTTACAGATCACGGCCAAAGGTGATCTGCAGCTGACTGTTCATGTCCAGCCCGGCGCCAAGACCACCTCATGTGCCGGTATCCATGGTGATGCACTCAAGATTCGGCTGGCTGCACCGCCGGTGGATGGCAAAGCGAATCAGGCGCTCATCGACTGGCTCGCCAAAACCCTGGGCTGCCCACAAAGCGCCATTGAACTGATCCGTGGGCAAACGAGTCGGCGAAAAACTTTGTCGATTGATGCAAGCGAACGTGCAGATGCGCTGGCCGCAACACTGCAAAGTCTCGTGGTAACCTGATTAACCGCGCTCGTAGACCAGCTGACCACCGGCCAAAGTTTTCATGACACGGCCCTGCAGCGTACGCCCGAGGAAGGGTGTCAGCTTGCCTGCGCTACGCAGATCGCTCTCCTGTACTGTCCATTGCGCATCCGGATCAAACAGCACCAGGTCGGCGCGTTGACCGACCGCGATCTGCCCGGCATCAATACCCAGAATTTCGGCGGCCTTGGCCGTCACCGGCAATAGTGAGCGGCGCAGCGGCAGGCTGAGCGATTCACCCCAGGCCAGCGTGAGTGCGAGCAGGAGTTCAATGCCGGTTGCGCCAGGGGCGGCTTCGGCAAAGGGGACGCGTTTGACGTCGACGCCACGCGGCGTATGCGCTGACACGACCGCGCCCAGTGTCCCTTCGGCCAGGCCGATGCGCAGCGCTTCGCGATCTTCAAAACCTCGCAAGGGTGGATCGAAGCGCGCCAACGGATCGAAGTAACCAATGTCTTGTTCATACAGATGTAACGCGTGGACGGCCACATCGCCAGTCACCGGCAAACCATCATCTTGCGCAGCACGCAGCAGCGCGACACCTTCGGCAGAACTGATTTGCGTAAAGTGAATGCGCGCGCCTGTTTCCCAGGCCAGCGAGAGTACATTCTGCATCGCCATCGTCTCAGCAGCGACCGGAATCGCCGACAAACCCAGGCGTGAGGACCAGGCGCTATCATGCGCGATACCATCTTTGCTGAGGTAATACTCGGCGGGCTGTAACCAGACCGGCACATCGCACGATGCCGCATACTGCAGCGCTCGCAGCAACACCTTGGTATCAGCCGGCAAGCCGCGCCCTTGCGATACGGCAATGCACCCGGCGTCGCGCAATAAACTCATTTCGGCGAGCATGGTGCCGGCGAGGCCTTGGGTCATCGCACCCACTGGCAGTACACGCACTTGTGAGACGTCTTCAGCATGACGCACGATGCGTTCGGCCAGCTCGGGTTCGTCGATGATTGGATCGACATCCGGCGGACAGGCCAGTGTGGTGACGCCGCCAGCAACAGACGCCTCCAATTCGGCGTCAATGTTACCGGCGATACGTGCCGACAAATCGACTAATCCCGGCGCTACGACCAAACCATTGGCATCGACGACCTGATCCGCTTTGAATCCGGCCGGCGTTTGCCCAATGCTGGCTATTTTGCCGTCACTAATGAAGACCGATGCCGTGTCGTCAAATTGCGATGCTGGGTCAACGACGCGCCCACCGCGAATCTCGATATTGTGTGTCTTCATGCGCCACCTCCTGCGAGTACACTCATCACCGCCATGCGCATGGCGATCCCGAAGGTGACCTGCGGCAAAATGACTGCGCGCGGGCTGTCGGCAACCGCCGAATCGATTTCGACACCGCGATTCATTGGCCCCGGGTGCATCACGATGGCATCCGGCTTGGCCGCTTTGAGTCTTTCGTGCGTCAGGCCATAAAGGCCATGAAATTCAGTCGCCGAAGGGAGTAGCGCACCGGTCATACGTTCGCGCTGCAAGCGGAGGGCGATGACCACATCGCAGTCTTTGAGCCCGCTCTCTAAGTCACGATGCACCTCCACGCCAAGCGCCTCGATATCGGTGGGGATCAGCGTCTGTGGACCGACCACGCGAATGGATGCGGCACCGAGCGTCTTGAGTGCGTGGATATCGGAACGGGCCACGCGCGAATGCAGGATGTCGCCGATCAGTGCCACGTTTAGACCCTCGAAGTCACCCTTATAGTGCCGGATGGTGTACATGTCGAGCAGGCCTTGTGTGGGGTGGCTATGGCGACCATCGCCCGCATTGATCACATGGATGTCGTTACGACCCGTGCGGCGCAGATGATCGACGATCAGATGGGGTGCGCCGCTGGATTCGTGACGTACGACGAACATGTCGGCATGCATGGCACAGAGGTTGTCGACGGTGTCGAGCAGCGTCTCGCCCTTGGCGGTCGAAGAGGTCGACATATTAAGATTAATGACGTCGGCCGAAAGGCGCTTGGCGGCGATCTCGAAGGTCGTACGCGTGCGCGTCGAGTTCTCGAAGAAGAGGTTAAAGACACTCTTACCGCGCAACAGCGGCACCTTTTTCATGTCTCGGTCAGAAACGCCGATAAAACTAGCGCCAGTGTCGAGTAGTCGGGTCAGCTGCTCCTTCGACAAGCCTTCGGTCGAGAGCAGGTGGATCAGGTTGCCGTCGGCATCAAGTTGCGGATCAAGCATCGTCCAGGCTCCAGGTCAGTTGACCTTTCGGGTCATCAACAGGGGTTCGGGTCAGCACCAGATTGGCGTTCTCGGGCAAGGACACCCTCCAGGCGCAAAAGTCTGCAGCGATTGGCAACTGACGGCCGCCACGATCAGCCAGGACGGCGAGCTGCACAGTGCTGGGCCGGCCGTAGTCGAACAATTCGTTGAGCGCGGCGCGTGTGGTGCGGCCGGTATAAAGCACATCGTCAACCAGAATCACCGGTTTGCCGGCGATATCCAACGGTACCGTCGTCGGCTGTACATTCGGGCTAAGTCCACGCTCGCTAAAATCGTCGCGATAAAACGAAATGTCGACGCTACCCACCGGCGGATGCGACGGTAAAAGTTGCGATATGCGTTCTGCGATCCACACACCACCGGTAAAGACGCCAATCAATACCGTCTCGGGTGCACGCTCAAAAACCGGGCGCAAACTTTCGGCCAGCGCCATAATCTGCTGCTCGGCGTCAGGTAGTTTTTTCAAATCAGGCATTGATGCCTCCAGAAGAAATCTGTTTTTGTTGCGCATGCTGATCGAGCCATTGTTGAAGCAAAATCTGCGCCGCCACGGCATCGACCTTCGTCTTGGCTGCCCGCGCCGACTGGCCGGCCTGCTGCAAGCGCTGTTCGGCTTCGGCTGAGCTCAAGCGTTCATCCACCCAGGTCACCGGTAGATTAAAGCGCCCGTGCAGCTGGTTACCGAAGCGGCGACAACGTTGCGTCATTTCGTGTTCGGCACCATCTAATGCCGTGGGTAGTCCGACAATGATCTGATGCGGTTGCCACTCGGCGAGCAAAGCGCCAATCTGTTCAAATCGCTGTGCAACCGGTTCGCTGGCAATCATGGTCAGCGGATGCGCCAGACCAGTGACAGTTTCGCCAATCGCGACGCCAATGCGCACCGTCCCGAAATCAAAGCCCATGACGGTGCCCTCAGGCATGGCCCGCCACACCAGAGAGTTGCTCAAAACCAATGCCCAGCTTCGCCAGCGCGGCCGGCAACCGTTCTTCATAAGGCAGATCAAACAGGATTTCATCATCCGCTGGCACACTCAGCCAGGCATTCTGCAAAATTTCGTTATCGAGCTGCCCTGGCACCCACCCGGCGTAACCCAGTGCGACCAGCATTGCCGACGGCTCAGTATCGCCGCCAACGGACTCCAGGATGTCTTTGGAGCTGGTCAGCGCGATCTGGTCGGTGATTTTCATCGTCGCCTGCCATGGCTTTGCAGGTTTATGCAGTACAAAGGCACGATCAAGCTGCACGGGGCCACCGAACATCACGGGCTGTCCAGCCAGTTCGGGATCGGGTTGATTGGTGAGGTCGACACGCTCGAACAAGGAGGCCAACGTCATATCCGTGGGCTTGTTCACGACAATACCCATGGCGCCATCACCGGAGTGTTCACAGAGATAAATGAGGCTATGGGCGAAACGGGGGTCCGACATACCCGGCATGGCCACCAAAAAATGCCCTCTCAGCCAGGTGGCAGACTCTGCCATCCCCGACGATTTTGTGACTTCTGCGTTCGAGGGTTCGCTGGAAGCGATCATGTCGCGTATTCTACCGCAAATGTCTTCCCAATAACGCCTCGACCAGCTCGAACACTTTGAAAACTCAAGATTTAGACCCCCGTCCCGCCCTTGTGTGGCTGCGCCGAGATTTGCGCCTGAGGGATCATGCCGCGCTTTACCACGCCCTACGCCGGCATGCGCGTGTGTATGTGGGCTTCGTGTTCGATCGCGACATTCTTGATTTGTTGCCCCGCAACGACCGCCGCGTCGAGTTTATTCGCGAATCACTGGTCGAACTAGACAAGGCGCTTCGTGAGGTTGGTGGCAGTCTCATTGTGCGTCATGGACAACCGCGTGTCGAGATTCCGGCGCTTGCGCGCACATTAGCCGTGAGTGCCGTCTATAGCAATCGGGATTACGAACCTGCCACCCGCTTGCGTGACCAGGATGTGATGCGATCGCTGTCGTTAGATGACATTGCGTTTCACACATTCAAGGATCAGACCATCTTCGAGGAAGATGAAGTCCTCACCCAGGCCGGCAAACCTTTTACCGTGTTCACACCCTACAAGAATGCCTGGTATAAAAGGGCCGCACTGAGTGATGGCGACTTTTATGTGCGCCCCTATCCGGTCGAACGTTATTTTGATCATCTGAGCACCTCGACGCACGCAACCGGGGTGCCAACGCTGACCGACATCGGCTTTGAGCCGACTGACCTCAAGGTAATTGGCGTCGTACCCGGCATGAGCGGTGGCCGTGCCCGTGTGGAAGATTTTTTCACACGTATCGACAGTTATAAAACCGCACGTGACTATCCTGCCGTGAAGGGTGTGTCGTACCTTTCGGTACACCTACGCTTCGGCACCGTGTCGATCCGCGAACTGGCAGGCCGCGCGTGGCGCGCAGGGAGCGAAGGCGCGCTTGGCTGGCTCAATGAGCTCATCTGGCGCGACTTCTATTTCGCAATCCTGTATCACTTTCCGCACGCCGTTGGCCACGCCTTCAAACGGGCTTTCGATGCCCTGACTTGGGATAACGAGCCCGCCTGGCATCAGGCGTGGTGTCATGGACAGACCGGATACCCACTAGTCGACGCGGCACAACGTCAACTCTTTACAACAGGCTGGATGCACAACCGTCTACGCATGGTCAGCGCCTCGTTCTACACCAAAGATCTCGGGCTTGATTGGCGCGAAGGGGAAGCTTGGTTCGCACAATGGCTGCTCGATTTTGACCGCTCCGCCAACAACGGTGGCTGGCAGTGGTCCGCCTCAACGGGCTGCGATGCACAGCCGTGGTTCCGCATCTTCAATCCGGTCACGCAGTCAGAGCGCTTCGACCCGCAAGGTAAATTCATTCGCCGCTACGTGCCCGAACTCGCCAACGTGCCCGAAAAATATATCCACGCGCCCTGGACGATGCCTGCCGAAATCCAGGCCGAGTGTGGCGTACTAATCGGGCGTGATTACCCGATGCCGGTGGTTGATCATGCCGAAGCACGGCAACGAACGCTGGCACGCTTTAAAAATGCAGCCGGCGAATCAACCTGAATAGCAGACGTAAAAAAACCGGGATACCCCGGCCAGCTTGATCCATCTCGCAGATTTAAATATCGGCGATCCGCGTGAGCAGTTCGTCGTCCGCCACCGGTTTGACCAGGTAATCAATGGCTCCCTGACGAAGGCCCCAAACCTTGTCGGTGTCCTGGCCTTTGGCAGAAACCAAAATAATCGGCGTTCGGGCCAGACGTTCGTCATCACTACGCGTCAGGGTACGAGTCGCCTGATAACCGTTGAGGCCCGGCATGACCACTTCCATCAGAATGAGATCCGGGTATTCCCGTTTGGCAATCGCCACACCCTCCTCACCATCGGCCGCCACAACGACGCTATATCCGGCGCTGGTCAAGGTGCTAACGACTTGTGCCCGCTCGACCGGAGAGGGTTCCACCACCAGTATCATCTGAATACTCACCCTAAGCTCCGGTCTTTTCTTAATGATCAGAGTTCGATCATCTCGAAGTCTTCTTTGCGAAGACCGCATTCCGGGCAGACCCAGTTCATCGGCACATCGGCCCAAACCGTACCCGGCGCAATCCCGTCTTCCGGCAAACCCGCTTCTTCATCGTAAATAAAGCCGCAGCCTAGGCACATCCAGGACTTGTAAGACACAGCACTCATGACAAAACCTTCGGTAAAAGTAAGAGAGCGGATTGATACAATACGGTCATCCTAACCGATGCTCTAGCCTGCTGTCATCCCATTGTCATTTTTTAAAGACAACCCCTTGGTGCATTTGAGTATCTCAGCCCCTAAATTGCCCCCTCATCCCGTGTTTAGCTTCCCCAGTCCTCTTTACGCCATCACCCCCGATCTGGCCGACACACACCGCCTGCTGGCGCTGGTGGAAAGCGCCCTGGTCGGCGGTGTCAAGCTGCTGCAATATCGGGACAAGATTAGCCCGATGCCCGTCATGCTGACCCGTGGCCGTGCACTGGCAAGTCTCTGTCACCAATATGGTGCGAAACTCATCGTCAACGACGATGTGGTACTGGCGGTGGCCTGTGGTGCCGATGGTGTGCACTTGGGTGGTGCCGACGGCAGCGTGCACGATGCCCGTCGACTATTACCCCCGAGTACCATCATTGGTGCGTCCTGCTACAACGATCTGACTCTGGCCCAACAGGCCGTTGCCGCAGGCGCCAGTTATGTGGCTTTCGGCACCTGCTTCGACTCACCAACCAAACCAGCTGCCCGCAAAGTCAGTCTGCAGCAACTCGCCAATTTTCGTCAGGCGCTGGGCAATGAGGTCGCCATCTGCGGTATCGGCGGCATCACGCTCGACAACGTTGACACCCTTGACGGCAAGGTTGATGCGGTTGCGCTCATCTCCGAGCTATTCGGCACGGCGGATCATCCGGCTACGCCCGAATACGTTTGCGACCGGGTGCGCCAGTTCATGGCCGAACCCCTAGTCGCCTGACTCTAAACACTTTTGAATCTCCCTGCATCGAGTGCCGCTTATGACCAGCCGTAACGAACAACTCTTCGCCGCCGCTCAACGCCATATTCCCGGCGGCGTGAACTCGCCAGTCCGTGCCTTTCGCGGGGTGGGCGGGACACCGCGCTTCTTTGCGTCCGGCAAAGGCCCGCGCGTCACCGATGCCGACGGCAAGGTTTACATTGATTACGTCGGCTCGTGGGGCCCGCTGATTCTCGGTCACGCCGATCCGGACGTGCTAGAAGCCGTGCAGACAACTGCCGCTCGTGGCCTGACTTTTGGTGCCCCGACCGGTGCCGAGGTCGAGATGGCCGACTTACTCTGCGAGATGTTGCCATCGCTGGAAATGGTACGCCTCGTTTCTTCAGGGACTGAGGCCACCATGAGTGCTATTCGACTGGCCCGAGGCTTCACTGGACGCGACCTGATCATCAAGTTCGAGGGCTGTTATCACGGCCACGCCGACAGTCTCCTGGTCAAAGCCGGTTCCGGCCTGCTGACTTTTGGCAACCCCTCGTCGGGGGGTGTACCGGCCGATGTAGCGGCGCATACCCTGGTATTGCCTTATAACGACATCGCTGCCTTCGATGAAGCGGTTGAGAAATACGCCGACAAGTTGGCTGCCGTCATCGTCGAGCCTGTCGCCGGCAACATGAATCTGGTCGATCCGGGGAGAGCCTTCCTGCAAGCACTACGCGATGGCTGCACCCGCGTCGGCGCGGTGCTGATTTTTGACGAAGTAATGACCGGCTTCCGCGTTGGTCTTCAAGGCGTTCAGGGTCACTATGGCATCATGCCGGATCTGACGACGCTGGGTAAGATCGTTGGCGGTGGTATGCCCCTAGCTGCCTTTGGTGGCCGTAAAGATATTTTGACCTGCCTGGCACCGCTGGGTCCGGTCTATCAGGCCGGTACGTTATCGGGCAACCCGGTGGCCGTGGCCGCAGGCCTCACCACATTAAAAAAACTACGAGCGCCCGGCTTTTATGAGGCGCTTACACAGCGCACGCATCAACTCACCGATGGCCTTGCCGCCGCCGCCCGCAAGCACGGCGTAGCCTTTTCTGCGCAGGCCGTGGGCGGTATGTTCGGTCTGTATTTCCGCGAGACGCCGCCAACCAACTATGCCGAAGTCATGCAGGCCGACACAGCTCGCTTCAACCGCTTTTTCCATGCCATGCTGGATGCACCGGGTGAAGGCCATTATTTCGCCCCGTCCGCTTTTGAGGCGGGTTTCGTGAGTGTCACTCATACAACAACGGATATTGACGCGACCATTGCTGCGGCGGATGCTGAATTCGCCAAACTTGGCGGCTAACTTAAAAGCCGGCCCCGCGCTTGCAGTTTGCCGGGTTTTCCTTTAATTTCAGCCTTCTGCGCGGTCGATATCCCTCGGCCGCTTTCCGATCGTTGGGGGTGCCCGCTCTGCGGGCTGAGAGAGACCCTTGGCACCTGATCCGGTTCGTACCGGCGTAGGGAAACGAATGATTCTTGATCTGATGACCGCTATTGCCACACCTGATCCCCGAGACAGCAACGGGGAAAGCATGGTGCGCCGTCTGTTTAGCGGTTCACCAGCTAAAGTGCTGTCAATCGCGGGTGTCGACCCAAGTGGTGGCGCCGGGCTACTGGCTGATATCAAGACCTTTACCGCCCTCGGCGCTTACGGCTGTGGCGTGGTCGCCGGCCTCACCGCGCAAAGTACGCAAGGCGTTACTGCCGTGCAACTGCCTTCGGCCGAATTCGTCGGCGCGCAACTCGACACGCTGCTGACGGATGTTGAAATCAGCGCAGTCAAAACCGGGATGCTCGGCCAGGCGGCCAATGTGCAAATTGTTGCCGAAAAGTTATCAAAGCATCAGCAAGATGACCTGGTACTCGACCCGGTCATGATTGCCAAGAGTGGTGACGCGCTGCTGAATAAAGAAGCGACAGGTCTGTTGCGCGATGCGCTCGTCCCGCTCGCCCGCGTGCTGACGCCGAACCTGCCTGAGGCTGGCGCCTTGCTCGACGAACGTGGCCCGGAAACACCAAAAGAAATGACACGCACTTGCGAACGCCTGCACCGGTTGCTGCGCCAGGAAAACAATCACTGGATTCTTCTCAAGGGGGGTCACCTGCCCGGCGGCGAACTCATTGATTTGCTCTACGATGGTGATCGTATGATTGAATTGCGCGCCGAACGCTTCGAGACCCGTCACACGCATGGCACCGGCTGCGCCTTGTCGGCGGCAATCACGGCGTTGATCCCGCAAAGCGCCAACGTCCCAACTGCCGTTGCCCACGCGCACGCCTGGCTGCAGCAAGCGATTCGCCGGGCCAATGAATTACAAGTCAGCCGCACACCGCAAACCGGCCATGGCCCGGTTCACCATACCCATGCGCTCTGTATTGCCACCTAACGCAACCGCAAACAAACCCATAGAGAAATTATCAAGGAAAAAACCCATGAACGC
>VEQD01000066.1 GCA_018883385.1 Rhodocyclaceae bacterium
GTGGCGGATGCCTTCGAGATGACCTGGAAGATTTCAGATTCGGCACGCCGTAAGCGTGTCGTCATTCTGGTCTCGAAACAGGAACATTGCCTTTACGATCTACTGGCGCGCTGGCAGTCGAAGGAACTGGACGTCGAAATTCCGTGTGTGATTTCGAATCATGAAACGCTGCGCGGTTTTGTCGAATGGCACGGCATCCCGTTCCATTATGTCCCGGTCACGCCAGACACCAAAACGCAGGCGTACGCCCGGGTTGCCGAGCTCTTCAGAGCCGCCGAAGCCGATGTCATGGTCCTAGCGCGCTACATGCAGATTTTGTCACCGGAACTCTGTGCCGAGTTCCCGGGACGCATCATCAATATTCATCACTCGTTCCTGCCGTCGTTCGTTGGTGCCAAACCCTATCATCAGGCCTGGGAGCGTGGCGTCAAACTCATTGGCGCCACCTGTCACTACGTTACCTCTGATCTGGACCAGGGCCCCATCATCGAACAGGACGTGATCCGTATCGACCACTCTGATTCGGTCGAAGACATGGTTCGCTACGGCAAAGACATCGAGAAAACCGTGCTTGCGCGCGGCCTGCGCAACCACCTCGAAGGCCGTGTCCTCATTCACGGCAACAAGACCATCGTCTTCCGCTAATCCCGCACATCTGCGGGTGTGCGATATGCCCCCGCACAAGGAGCGCCCCCATGATAACGAGCCAGCCAGTTATCGACATTGCCCACATCGTTCAGATGGCGGTCGCTCCCGTGTTTTTACTCACGGGCGTGGGCGCCGTTCTGTCAGTACTCACGACACGTCTATCGCGGGTCATTGACCGCGGACGCCAGCTAGATCAATGGGTGCGAGAGGGTCACGACCCCAATGAGTATGCGCTCGAACTGAAAAAGCTTGATCGACGTAACATCCTAATCAACAGCGCCATTACCTTGGCGACCTTATCCGCCTTTTTTGTGTGTTGTGTGATTTTTGTCATTTTTGCGAGTCAGATCTTTAGCAACCCCACGATCTTTTCTGACGCGCTGGCCGGCTTGTTCATCTTTGCGATGCTCAGTCTAATGGCCAGTTTGGCACTGTTCCTCGCTGAAATCTGGGTCGCCAACACCATTCGCTACTTCGGCCATACGCCCCCGCCCCGGTCATAAAAAAGGCGGGTTCCTAAGAACCCGCCAAATCCACACGGAGAGGAGAAAACCGAGGGGGAATTACCTTGGCAAAACGATGACCATTAATCGTGATATGCCGTTTCACCGTGGGAAGAGACATCCAGACCTTCGCGTTCCTGATCTTCCGGAACACGCAGACCGATGATGATGTCGAGAATCTTGAAGACCACGAAGGCCACCACACCCGACCAGAGAATCGTCGTGCCCACGGCGGTTGCCTGAATCACTACCTGATCAGCGATCGAGTAGCCTTCAGCAACGGCATTGGTCACGTAATCGTAGATGCCCGTGCCACCCAGTGCCGGGTCCGCAAACACACCCGTCAGCAGTGCGCCGGTGATACCACCCACGCCGTGGATGCCGAAGACATCCAGCGAGTCATCCACTTTGAGCATTTTCTTCAGACCGGTCGCACCCCACAGGCAGATCACGCCACCGATGAGGCCGATGATGATGGCGCCACCGACACCGACAAAACCGGCTGCTGGCGTGATTGCCACCAGGCCAGCAACGGCACCCGAAGCAGCACCCAGCATCGAAGGCTTACCCTTCACGACCCACTCGGCAAATATCCAGGACAGCGTCGCAGCAGCCGTTGCCACCCACGTGTTAACGAAGGCGAGCGAGGCAGCACCACTGGCTTCCAGGGCCGAACCGGCGTTGAAACCGAACCAGCCAAACCACAGCAGCGAAGCGCCGATCATGGTAAAGGTCAGGTTGTGCGGCGACATGGCTTCACGGCCATAACCGATACGCTTGCCGGCAATGTAGGCCACGACCAGGCCAGCGACGGCCGCGTTGATATGCACCACGGTACCGCCTGCAAAATCAAGGGCGCCCTTCTGGAACAACCAACCAGCCGTAGCACCAGCGGCTTCAGCGGCAGATGCCGAGGTGTACGCATCCGGGCCCGCCCAGAACCAGACCATGTGCGCGACCGGCAGATAGGCCAGGGTAAACCAGGCCGTCAGGCCAATCAGCACTGCCGAGAACTTGATACGCTCAGCCCAGGCACCCACGATCAGCGCGCAGGTGATCGCCGCAAACGCACCCTGAAACACCACAAAGGTCAGCTCAGGAATGGCCACGCCCTTCGAGAAGGTACCCGTCAGTGTTTCACCTGTAATGCCCTTCAGCAGGATCTTGTCTAAGGAACCAAAAAAG
Organism: Rhodocyclaceae bacterium; assembly: GCA_018883385.1. Lineage (GTDB taxonomy): Bacteria > Pseudomonadota > Gammaproteobacteria > Burkholderiales > Rhodocyclaceae > Fluviibacter. The sequence continues at coordinate 2,337 of VEQD01000066.1, forward strand.
GCGTTATAGGCAGAGTGACCTTCGGTGAAAGCCATGCTGTAGCCATACACGACCCACAGCAGCGAGATCAGCGAGAAGACCACGAAGACCTGAATCAACAGCGAGAGCACGTTCTTCTTGCGAACCAGGCCACCATAGAAGAGGGCCAGACCCGGAATCGACATCAGGATCACAAACGCTGCGCACACCATGATCCAGGCGTTATCCGCCTTGTTCATGACCGGCACAATCGCTGCCGGTTCAGCCAGCGCCACGCCGCTGGCGAGCAGCGGTAGTAGCATTGCGAGATACTTTTTCATGAATAACTCCTTGGTAACCGTTACAGTGCCGTCTCACCGGA
>VEQD01000067.1 GCA_018883385.1 Rhodocyclaceae bacterium
TTAATGCCACCGGCGACGATGCGCCCGATGTGGACGACCCCAAACAGCTCAAGGCCTTCTATGCGGCGATCCAGTCGCTCAATGAAGATGGCTTGCTGCTGGCCTACCACGATCGCTCGGATGGCGGTCTGTTCGCGGCGGCTGCCGAAATGGCCTTTGCTTCACGTTGTGGCGTGACCATCAATGCCGATATCCTCTGTGTCGATCCGATGGATCAGGATGTCGATTACGACAAAAAGCCGGGCATCCTGCAAGGCCGACGCAACGAGCGCCTGCTGCGCGTGTTGTTCAGCGAAGAGCTGGGCGCGCTGATCCAGGTGCGTCGCTCAGACCGCGAAGCCGTCATGGCGCGCCTGCGGACGCATGGCCTGTCGCGTTATTCCGAAGTGGTGGGTTACCCGAACCAGACGGACGAGATCCGTGTGTCGCACCTGGGCAAGACAGCCTTTGCCGAACCGCGTATGGAGCTGCAACGCGCCTGGTCAGAGACCTCGTTCCGTATTCAGTCGCTGCGCGACAACCCAGCCTGTGCGCAGGCCGAATATGATCGTATTCTCGATAGCAAAGATCGCGGCCTCTTCGCCGCGCTGTCGTTTGATCCATCCGAAAACATCGCTGCCCCGTTTATCGCCAGTGGCGCTCGCCCGCGTGTCGCTATTCTGCGTGAACAGGGCGTGAACGGCCAGGTTGAAATGGCGGCCGCCTTCGATCGTGCCGGTTTCACGGCCGTAGATGTGCACATGAGTGATCTACTCGCTGGCCGCATCACGCTAGAGCACTTTGCGGGCCTCGCCGCCTGTGGTGGTTTCTCGTACGGCGATGTGCTCGGCGCCGGGCAGGGCTGGGCGCGCACGATCCGCTACAACGAGCGGCTGCGTGATGGCTTCGCCCAATTCTTTAACCGCACCGATACCTTTGCGCTCGGCGTCTGTAATGGTTGTCAGATGATGAGCACGCTCCAAGATCTGATCCCGGGCGCCGATCACTGGCCGCACTTTGTGCGCAACCTGAGTGAACAGTTCGAAGCCCGTCTGGTCATGGCCGAAGTGCCGAACTCGCCATCGATTTTTATGGCAGGCATGCACGGCAGCAAATTGCCGGTCGTTGTATCGCACGGCGAAGGCCGGGCTCAGTTTGCCAATGCCGCTGACCTGTCCAAGGTGTCTGTCGCACTTCGTTATATCGACAGCCAGGGCGCGGCAACAGAACAGTATCCGTTCAACCCCAACGGTTCGCCGCAAGGCGTGGCCGGCGTCACGACGGCCGATGGCCGGTTCACGGTGATGATGCCCCACCCGGAACGCACCTTCCGTACGCTGCAGATGTCCTGGTTCCCGGGTAAGTTTGGCGAGATCTGGGGCGAGGACGGCCCGTGGCTGCGCATGTTCCGTAACGTCCGTAAGTCGCTCGGTTAATCTCTCGAAGGCTGGCGTCAAAAGGAAAGGGAGGCCGCGGCCTCCCTTTTTTGTCGCTGTCAGATCCGGATTACTGAACCTTGGCGCTGGCGCGCATCTTCTGGAGATCTTTCTGGAATTCCTGGTTGATGACAGCATCACGGAATTGCGCTTTGGCTTGGTCAAAGCTTGGGGGCGTGAACGGACGGCGGTCTTCCAGCTGGACGACAAACCAGACGTTGTCCGAGCTAACGGCCGGCGTGTATTTGCCCTTGCCTAGTTTCATAACAGCGTCAGCCACCGGCTTCGGGAAAGCAGTGATCGGGTTCCAGCCGATATCGCCGCCATTCTCTTTGGCGTTCGGGCCGACCGAGTATTGCTTGGCGACGCTTTCAAAACTGTCACCGGAATCCAGCTTGCTGGTGACTTCTTTAGCAGTGGCTTGACTCTGAACAATGATCAGGCGGGTCTTGAATTCTTCCTTGCCCATGTTGGCCATGGTCTGATCATAGAGTTGCTTCAGCTGCGCATCAGATGGCACGTGCTTTTGGGCGTAGGTGATCTGGTAGGCGCGAATCAGTACGCCCTGATCGGCGAGACGAATGGCGGTTTGTACATCCGGTTGCTTATCGAGTCCGGCCTTCTTGGCGGCTTGCACGATCAGTTCACGATCAATCAACTCCTCACGCACCGCCTGACGCAGCTGTGCATTGTCTTGCGCGCCTTGGGCAACCTTTTCCGAAACCAGCGCATCCGACAGCGATTGCGGAATGGCGGTGCCGTTGACCGTAGCGACGTTGCCAGCAGCAAGCGCGGGCATGGCTGAAACGAGTGCGGCAGCAACCAGGGTGGTTGCCAAGGTGCTGGAGCGTAGCGCTTTGAATTTCATGTTTTATTCCGTGGTTAATGTGCGCCCGATCGGTTCGACGGACGCATGGTTATTAGCATAAAGCGTGCAGGGATTCTTGGCTAGTCTTTTTGCCTTTTCGGGATCTGTCCGAGCCGTTCTTCAGGCCGGCAGGACTTTTTTGAAGGGGCGAACGACAACATTGCCATACACGCCAGCGGCCACATAGGGGTCGGCCGCCGCCCAGGCTTTGGCGTCTTGCAGGCTGGGGAATTCGGCAACGATCGCGCTACCGGTAAAGCCCGCCGGACCCGGATCTGGCGAATCGACTGCCGGGAACGGGCCCGCCAGTACCAGGCGGCCTTCGGCTTGTAGTGCTTGTAGCCGTGCCACGTGTTCCGGCCGGACAGACAGACGTTTTT
>VEQD01000068.1 GCA_018883385.1 Rhodocyclaceae bacterium
CCCCTATTGTAATCGATCGGCCAGGGTGGTTTGGGGAAATACCATTGGCATAGCTTAGAATGGCCTATATGCCTTCGAATCAAACCAACCACCTCGAAGCCATCATGAATGGCCCGGCAACCCCATATCTTTTCGGGTTTATTGGCTGGTATGTGATGTGGCTGATTCAATTACAACTCACGGTGTTTGACTACGCCCTTGGGGTTTCGCTGATTTTTTTGCCTGCCGGCATCCGCACCCTAGCCGTTCTGATCTTCGGTTTCCGCGGTGCCATAGGGGTGTTTCTTGGTTCAGTTATTTCAACCAGTGGCTACATGGGCCATGTCGAATCCTTGAATTTTTTCTCTATCTGCATTATCGCGGCCGTTTCGGCATTCTCTTCTTATCTGATGATGGCTTTGGTTTGCTGGTGGCGTCGCATTGGTAGCAATCTCGATGAGCTCGTATTTCGCGACATCCTGAGCATTGTCTTTACTCAAGGACTACTTTCGGCGTCACTGCATCAGATCATCTACGCATTTCATCCGATTGCGAGTGAGTACGACCATCCTTCACAAGCAGAGACCCTTCGCCTTTGGGCTGCAATGGCGACTGGCGACGTCGTGGGCTCCATGATCATGATGCTCAGTGCCGTTGCGCTCGCTAATTACTTCCGACGGGCATATGGCGCAACGTCCTAGACAGGATATCTACCCCGCGACTTCCCGGAAACTTGCGCAAACGCTTAACCCGTATTCCCCGGGGCCGTCCTGTAGCACCAGTGTTGCGCCGTGCAGTTGTGCAATCCGCAGTGCGATCGATAGACCTAGCCCAGACCCTGGTGCGTCGCTACCCCCCAAGCGCGTGAATCGCGAGAGTACCCGCTCACGCTCATGCTCAGGAATACCGGGGCCCTGATCACTGACTGTTAGGCGTATATGGCCGTCAACATGCTTGATGGTGACTGCGACAAAAGTTTCCGCCGGCGAGTAACGGACTGCATTATCGATCAGATTGCGTAGCAACACCGCCAATAGTGCGGGCTCACCGCGTAGATAAGCGGCTCGACCTTCGTCAAGCATCACCTCCACTTTTTTTTCTAATGCCTGCGGTGTAATTTCAGCAATTACATCCACCGCAATCTTACGCAAATCACAATTGACAAAATGACGGGTAAGCGCGTCATTGTCCAAACGCGCCATGGTCAGCAACTGTGCAAGCAGATGGGTTGCTCGGTCACTGGCTTGAACAACCGAGTTCAAGGCGCGTGTTCTTTCAGTCGCTTCTGTTGCAGCGGCTGCTACCTGGGCATAGGTTCGGATCACTGCTAACGGTGTTCGGATTTCATGCGCTGCGTCTGCTGTAAAACGTCGCTCCTGCGCCATCGAATCAGAGACACGTTGCAGCAGACGATTCGTCTGTTCAATAATCGGCCGAATTTCATTCGGTACGTCGGTTGAGGCAATTGGATCTAGCCTATCTGGTGAACGCTGACTAATTGAGCTAGCCAGACGTTGCAGTGGCTTAAAACGCTGGCGCATCAGCAAGACCAGACCAAAGGCTAACGTGGGTAGTGCAATAATCAGCGGCGTCAGTAGGTGTTTAGCCAGCTCTTTGCCAACGGCATTTCGGGCTTCATAGCTTTCTGCTACCAGAATACGATGGTGGTGACGCTCGTCTACTTTGCTGTAGATCCGCCAATTTCGGCCATCAATGCGACGATCCGAAAAACCCTTGGTCTGATCGGTCAGCGGCTCACGCGGCGCCGTGGTTGATCGGGCCAGCAACTTTCCCTTATCGGACCAGATCTGGAATGCGACCTTGCGTGCATAACGATGGGAGGGCAGCTCTTCAGGGAGATCGCTTGATTCCTCGCTGCTAAGCACAACCAGTAACGCAGCTGTCTGTGCCAGATGGGCGTCAAATAGCTCTTCCGCTTCTGATTTTGCCTCGTGCCAGGCAACTACACTCAGCACCAGCCAGACCGCACTGACAAAGACGAGCGTGGCTCCGAGCAGCTGCAGCTGCAAACTCCCCGAATTGCGGTGCCAGAATCCTGACATCATCGGGGGATTAGATAACCAACACCGCGAACTGTCTTGATGGTGCTACCACTAGTCTTACGCCTTAAATGGTGTACGTGCACTTCCAACGCGTTTGACTCGACTTCTTCGCCCCAGGGATAAATTTTTGATTCGAGTTGCGCGCGAGTCAGAACTTTCCCCGCATTCAGCATGAGCTCATGCAAGAGATCAAACTCCCGGGGGGACAAATCGACATCACGCCCTTGATACCGGACCTCGCGGGAGGCCGGATCTAAGGCCAGGTCACCAATCTGCATGATTGGCGCCGCTGTTCCGGCGGCACGACGCACCAATGCTCTCAGACGTGCGCCCAGTTCACCGAGGTCGCACGGTTTCACCATGTAATCGTCTGCGCCGGAATCCAGACCTGAAATGACATCTCCCGCAGTGTCTCTGGCTGTCAGCACGAGTATGGGCAACTTCTGACCGTCGGACCGTACGCGCTTTAAAACCTCCAGGCCATCCATTTTGGGAAGACCCAAGTCCAGAACGACAGCGCTAAAGGGTTCGTGGCGCAGAATCTGCCAGGCCGCCTCACCATC
>VEQD01000069.1 GCA_018883385.1 Rhodocyclaceae bacterium
TGTTGATTTGCGTGTAAAAGTGACCCGGGATTTGCACTTAAATTTGACCCACCCGATATGAGCCGAATTATGGCTCAGGTTACCGCTAGGTTTCTATTTTTCCGCACCTCCTTGGCTGTTTTTGTTGAACTGTTCTTGAATCGATAGCTGTCGTTGCCGGTTTCCACGATGTGGCAATGATGCGTTAGGCGATCCAGAAGTGCCGTGGTCATTTTGGGATCACCAAAGATGCTGGCCCACTCCGAGAAGCTCAGGTTAGTTGTGATGATCAGACTGGTTCGCTCATAGAGCTTGCTCAGCAGGTGGAAGAGTAGCGCGCCACCGTTCTGGCTAAATGGCAGATAGCCAAGCTCATCCAGAATGACTAGATCGGCATAAAGCAACCGATTGGCTATATGACCTTGCCGCCCCGAAAGCTTCTCTTGCTCTAGTAGGTTGACGAGTTCGACGGTCGAGAAGCAGCGAACCCGGCGGTGCTGGTGCATGATGGCGTGGACACCAATTGCTGTTGCTAAATGCGTCTTGCCAGTTCCAGGGCCGCCGATGAAGACAGCGTTGTGAGCGGCATCAATGAATTGCCCACCGTGGAGCTGTCGCACCAGTACCTCGTTCACAGTGCTTTGTCCGAAGTCAAAGCTTGCCAGATCACGGTAGGCCGGGAACCGGGCGCTCTTCATCTGGTAATTGATCGAGCGTATTTCCCGCTCAGCCAACTCAGCCTTGAGCAGGTTACCCAGAATTGGCTGGGCATGGGCGTAAGCCGGCGAGTTCTGCGCGGCCAGTTCCTCGATGCTTTGCGCCATGCCGAACAGCTTGAGCGTCTTGAGCGCAGTGATCATGGCTTCAGGCTGCATGGCACACCCCCCTCAGTTGGTCATAGCGACCAATGTTCGCTACTGGCTCCGTGACCAGCCGCAATGCTTGCGGGGCATCTATCGGCGCCGGTGGCGGAAGTTCAATCAAACGACCCAGTAGGTTCAGAACGTGCTGCTTGGAGGCGGCGCCCGTTTCCAGTGCCATTTCGACGGCTTTAAGCACCGCGCCTTCATCGTGATGCAGCACCAGCGACAGAATCTCAACCACCTCCCGATCTCCGCCGGGGCGTTTGAGTAGCAATCCCTGTAGCCGTTGGAGGCCTTCGGGTAACTCGGCAAACGGCGCACCGTTTCTTAATGCCCCGGGCTTTCGCTGTAATACCGTCAGGTAATGACGCCAATCGTAGAAAGTATGGCAGACATCGTGGTGCCGATTGATATGCCGTGGGTGTACCGCAACGATGTTCCCTTCGGCAGCAATCTCCAGCCGATCAGCGTAAACTCGCAGGCTGACCGGGCAATTGGCAAAGGAGGCCGGCACGCTGTAGCGGTTACGCTCAAAGTGGATGAGGCAGGTCGGTGAAACCCGCTTGGTATGTTCCACAAAGCCGTCAAAGGGCGGTGGCAAGGTCATCAATACCGCACGCTCTTCATCCCAGACGTCACGAATCGTGCCCGGTAGTTCCGGGTGACGGATCTCTTGCCACAGCGCGATACAACGTTGCTCGAGCCAGTCATTGAGTTCTGCAAGGCTGTCAAATTCGGGCGCTCCCTGCCAGATCCGGTGCCGGGAATCCTGAACGTTCTTCTCGATCTGTCCTTTCTCCCAGCCGGATGCGGGGTTGCAGAATTCGGCTTCAAACAGATAGTGACTGACCATGGCTTTGAAGCGACTGTTGACCTGCCGGACCTTGCCTCGGCCGATGCGATCAACAGCGGTCTTCATATTGTCGTAGATGCCACGGCTGGGAATGCCGCCCAGTACGCGAAATGCATGGTTATGCGCGTCGAAGAGCATTTCGTGGGTCTGTAGCAAGTAGGCGCGTAGGGTGAAGGCCCGGCTGTGCGAGAGCTTCATCTGTGCCACTTGCAGTTTAGTGCGAATGCCTTTGATGACGGCCCAATCCTCGCTCCAGTCAAACTGGAACGCTTCCCCCGGCGCAAATCGCAGGGGGATGAAGGTGCCTCGACCGGCAGACCCCGTCGCAGCCTGCTCGGCTTGGCGCCATGTGCGAGCAAATGCAGCTACCCGGTCATAGGAACCGCTATACCCCAGAGCGACCAGATCTCGGTAGATTTGCCGAAGGGTGCGCCGCTGCTTCCGATGCTTTTTAGACTCGGCCTTGAGCCAGACTGCCAGCTTCGCAGCATAGGGATCCAGCTTGCTTGGGCTGCTTCGCTCCGGATACTTCGGCTCAACCACCCCGGAGTTCAGATACTTCCGGACTGTATTTCGGGAAAGCCCCGTCCTTCTGGTCAATTCGCGGATGCTCAGCCCATCGCGCAGGTGCCAGCGCCTGATTACACTTAATAACGCCACGTCAATCACTCCTGATTACCCCGCTCGCTCTATGACGACCGGGTCAGTTTCATACGTGGGTCAAATTTCGATGCAAATCCCTAGCCAAACTGGGTCACTTTTAGGTGCAAATCAACA
>VEQD01000038.1 GCA_018883385.1 Rhodocyclaceae bacterium
GCGCGGTGCGCCGTTTATTCAGGTGCCGACCACGCTGCTGTCGCAGGTGGATTCATCGGTGGGTGGCAAGACTGCCATCAACCATCCGCTGGGCAAGAACATGATTGGGGCTTTCTATCAGCCAAAGATGGTGCTGGCTGATCTGGATACGCTCGATACGCTGCCGCCGCGCGAAATGGCGGCCGGTATGTCGGAAGTCATCAAGTACGGCCTAATCCGAGACGAAGCCTTCTTTCGCTGGTTGGAACAACACGCCGATGGCCTGCTGCACCAGGACAAGGCGCTGTTGGCGCAGGCGGTCTACCAATCCTGCGCACACAAGGCCGAGGTGGTGGCGCGCGATGAGCGTGAGGCCGGTGAGCGTGCGTTACTCAACTTAGGCCATACTTTTGGCCATGCTATAGAAACGGGCATGGGTTACGGGAACTGGCTGCATGGTGAAGCCGTGGCGGCCGGTACGGTGATGGCGGCTTTGTTGTCGAAACAGCTGGGCTGGATCGATGCGCGTGCGGTAGATCGCATCAAGGCGCTATTTCAGCGCGTAGGCCTGCCGATAGCCGGCCCTTGGTTGGCCAATGCACCTCAGGCCTCCGCTGAGCGTTATCTGGAGCTCATGCGCCATGACAAGAAAGTCAGCGCCGGCGTCATGCGACTCGTGTTGCTGAAGGCGATTGGTCAGGCCCTTGTGTCGGCCGAGGCAGATGATGTGGCCATTCTGTCGGCGATTAAGGCCGGTTTAGCCAGTCAGCCGGTACGCAGCGCAGTCCCTCCGACCAGCCCCTAGGCTCTCATCGCCGCCTAATTATTAGGCAATTTTGTCAATCGGCCTCCGCTGAGGAGGTTCTGGCACGGTCGTTGCGTAACCAGATGGGGCATAGACGCCATTGCCCCAAAAAAATTTCGGAAAACGCTGGTTTTTGCGCTGCAGCGTCTTGAATTGGAAGGGGGTTTGGGCGTATATTGGCCGGTTCGTTTTGGTGCATTGCACCCGAACGGGGGATCACTTTTGTGCAGTGCCGGTTTGGCCGGCGGGTTCATGGATTGATAGAAGGAAAAGCACATGGGAGCACCAGAGCGCCAGGGTCTATACAGCCCGGCAAATGAACACGACGCCTGTGGCGTTGGTTTTGTTGCGCACATCAAGAATGAAAAGAGCCACGAGATCGTGGAGCAGGGTCTGCTCATTCTTGAAAACCTGGAACATCGTGGTGCGACAGGCTACGATCCGCTGCTCGGTGATGGCGCCGGGATCCTGATTCAACTGCCGGACGCATTTCTGCGTGCCGAGCGCGCCAAGCAAGGCCTGCGCCTACCGCCGGTTGGCCACTATGCCGTGGGTAATGTGTTTCTGCCGCAATCAATTACTGGTCGCAAAGCCTGCGAATCAGTCCTGGCCCGCATCATCCATGAAGAAGGTCTCGAATTTCTCGGCTGGCGCGACGTGCCGGTCGACAACACCATTCTTGCCGAAGCCGCCCGTGATCTTGAACCGGTCACGCGTCAGGTGTTTATCGGTCGTCCGGAGTCGCTGAAGGATCAGGATGCTTTCGAACGCAAGCTGTTCGTGGTGCGCAAGCGCGCCGAACACGCCGTGCGCAAACTCAAGCTCGAGGACGGCAAGCAGTTCTATCTGCCGTCGCTGTCGTCGCGCACCATGGTCTACAAGGGCATGCTGCTGGCCAATCAGGTCGGCGCCTATTTCCTGGATCTGCAAGACCCCGCCTTGGTGTCGGCCATCGCGCTGGTGCACCAACGCTTCTCGACCAACACCTTCCCGACCTGGGATCTGGCCCACCCGTTCCGTATGATTGCCCACAACGGCGAAATCAACACGGTACGTGGCAACGTCAACTGGATGCGTGCCCGTCAGAAGGCCATGGCCTCGGATTGGCTGGCCGAAGATCTGGACAAGTTGTGGCCATTGATCGTCGAAGGCCAATCAGACTCAGCCTGTTTCGATAACGCGCTGGAACTGCTGGTCATGGGTGGCTATTCGATGCCGCAGGCCATGATGATGCTGATTCCGGAAGCTTGGGCCGAAAACCCGCTGATGGATGAAGAGCGTCGGGCGTTCTACGAATACAACGCCGCGATGATGGAGCCTTGGGACGGCCCCGCCGCCGTAGCCTTTACCGATGGCCGCATGATTGGCGCCACGCTTGATCGTAATGGTCTGCGTCCGGCACGCTACCAAATTACCGACGACGGCATCGTTATGCTCGCTTCCGAAATGGGCGTGCTGACCTTCCCGCAGGAAGAAGTGAACAAGAAGTGGCGTTTGCAGCCGGGCAAGATGTTCCTGATTGATCTGGAACAAGGCCGCATCATTGACGACGAAGAACTGAAGCGCAGCATTTCGAGCGCACGTCCGTATCGTCAATGGATCGAGCAGAGCCGACAGCATTTAGAAAACCTGCCGGAAGTGGAAGACAGCGAAGGTCTGCGCGAATCACTGCTGCATACGCAACAAGCCTTTGGTTACACGCAGGAAGATTTGAAGTTCATCCTCGAGCCAATGGCCAGCAATGCCGAAGAAGCCACCGGTTCGATGGGTAACGACAGCCCGTTGCCGGTGCTGTCGGATAAAGACAAGCCGCTTTACAACTACTTCAAGCAGTTGTTTGCGCAGGTTACAAACCCGCCGATCGATCCGATTCGCGAAGAGATCGTGATGTCGACGATGTCGTTCATCGGCCCGCGTCCAAACCTGCTGGGTATCGACGTGAAACCGGGCGAAGAGCCGCCGCTGCGTCTGGAAGTCGATCAACCGGTGCTGACTTCGGCCAACCTGGCCAAGCTGCGTCAGATCGACAAGCTCACCGGTGGCAAGTTCCGCGCACTGGTGCTGGACATTACCTTCCCCGCTGCCGAAGGGGCCGAAGGCTCGAAGGCCGCGCTGGCCGCACTGTGTGACCGCGCCGAGGCGAGTGTGGGCGAAGGCTACAACGTGCTGATCTTGTCGGATCGCAATGTCGATCGTCAGCGTGCGCCCATTCCGGCGCTGCTGGCCACCAGCGCGGTGCATCAGCATCTGGTCAAAACGGGCCTGCGTACTTCGACCGGCCTGGTGGTCGACTCGGGTTCCGTGCGCGAAGTCCACCACTTCGCACTGCTTGCCGGTTACGGAGCCGAGGCGGTTTGTCCTTGGTTGGCCTTTGACACCATCGCCGATGTTGCTGGCGAGCTGCCGGGCGAACTGTCGGCCTATGAAGCCGGCAAGCGTTTTATCAAGGCCGTGAACAAAGGCCTGCGTAAGGTCATGTCGAAGATGGGTATTTCGACCTATCAGTCTTACAACGGTGCTCAGATCTTCGAAGCGATTGGGCTGGCCTCGGAGTTCGTGAAGGAATACTTCACGGGTACGGCCACGCAAGTTGAAGGGATCGGCCTGGACGAAGTTGCCGAAGAAGCGCTGCGGGTGCATGACCGTGCGTTTGCGCACGATCCCGTGCTCAATCACCTGCTGGAAACCGGCGGCGAATATGCCTTCCGTATCCGCGGTGAAGAGCACATGTGGACGCCGGATGCGATCGCCAAGCTACAGCATGCCACGCGTTCCGGGCAGTACTCCACCTTTGAAGAGTACGCGCGCATCATCAACGACCAGACCAAGCGTCACATGACGCTGCGTGGTCTATTCGAAATCAAACCGGCCGGTCCGTCGATTACTATCGACGAAGTCGAACCCGCCAGCGAAATCGTCAAGCGTTTTGCGACGGGGGCCATGTCGCTGGGTTCAATCTCGACTGAAGCACACACCACGCTGGCCATCGCCATGAACCGAATCGGCGGCAAGTCGAATACCGGTGAAGGTGGTGAAGATGCGGGGCGTTTCCGCAAGGTCAAGGCGGGCGAAATGCTCTCCGACATCATCGGCAAGGGTCGTATCGAACGCGATATCGAACTGAAGGCGGGCGATTCCCTGCGCTCTGCGATCAAGCAGGTGGCCTCGGGTCGTTTTGGCGTGACCGCCGAATACCTGGCCAACTCGGATCAGATCCAGATCAAGATGGCTCAAGGCGCGAAGCCAGGCGAAGGCGGCCAGCTGCCGGGTCACAAGGTCAGCGAGTACATCGGCTTTCTGCGCCACTCGGTGCCGGGCGTCGGCCTGATTTCGCCGCCGCCGCACCATGACATCTACTCGATCGAAGATCTGGCACAGCTGATCCACGATCTGAAGAACTCTAACCCGGCCGCATCCGTCTCCGTGAAGCTCGTCGCCGAAGTCGGCGTCGGCACGGTGGCTGCCGGTGTCGCCAAGGCCAAGGCCGATCACATCGTGATCGCCGGCCATGATGGTGGTACGGGTGCTTCGCCGATTTCGTCGGTCAAGCATGCCGGCGCGCCCTGGGAACTCGGCCTGGCCGAAGCCCAGCAGACGCTGGTGCTCAACCGTCTGCGCGGCCGTGTCCGTCTGCAAACGGATGGCCAGTTGAAGACCGGTCGTGATGTCGTCATTGGCGCCCTGCTTGGTGCGGATGAATTTGGTTTTGCAACGGCGCCGCTGGTCGTGACGGGTTGCATTATGATGCGCAAGTGCCATCTAAACACCTGCCCGGTCGGCGTTGCCACGCAGGACCCGGAACTGCGCAAGCGCTTCAGCGGTCAGCCAGAACACGTGGTCAACTTCTTCTTCTTTATCGCCGAAGAAGTGCGCAAGCTCATGGCCTCAATGGGCATCAGCCGTTTCGATGATCTGGTGGGTCGTGCCGATCTGCTCGACACCCGTGCCGGCGTCGAGCACTGGAAGGCGAAAGGTCTGGATTTCTCGAAGATCTTCCACATGCCGGCCGTGCCGGACGAAGTGGCGATTCGCCATGCCGAAACGCAGGATCATGGCCTAGAGCGCGCGCTCGATCACGAACTGATCGGTGCTGCCAAGCCCGCGATCACGCGTAAGGAAAAGCAGGAACTGGATTTCCCGATCCGCAACCTGAATCGTAGCGTGGGTGCCATGTTGTCGGGCGATATCGCTAAGCGCTACGGCGCAGCCGGTCTACCGGATGACACGCTGACGATTCGTCTGCATGGTACCGCTGGCCAGAGCTTCGGCGCGTTCCTTGCCAAGGGCGTGAACTTCGTGCTCGAAGGCGAAGGTAACGACTACGTCGGCAAGGGCCTGTCGGGTGGCCGCATCGTGGTGCGTCCGCCGGCGGCCTTTCGCGGCGAGACCCAAGACAACATTATCGTCGGCAATACCGTGCTGTATGGTGCCACGGATGGCGAGGCTTACTTCAGCGGGGTTGGCGGCGAACGTTTTGCCGTTCGTAACTCCGGTGCTACGGCCGTCGTCGAAGGGGTCGGCGATCATGGTTGCGAATACATGACAGGTGGTACTGTGGTCGTGCTGGGTCAGACCGGACGCAACTTCGGTGCCGGGATGTCGGGTGGTTTTGCCTACGTCTACGATGTCGACGGTAAGTTCGCCAGCCGTTGTAATATGACCCAGGTCGCTCTGGAACCATTGCCGGCCGAGAAGGCGGCCGCCGCAGCATCGGAGTTCGGTGAAGATACCGAGTACGGTGCGGTGGATCTGCGCCATCTGACGATGGCCGATGAGGATCTGCTCAAGGCGCTGATCGCCAACCACGTCAAGTGGACGGGCTCGCAGTACGCCAAGAACATGCTCGACCATTGGGACAAGCATCGTGCAAAATTCATCAAAGTCATGCCGCACGAATACCGTCGTGCATTGGATGACATCAAGAAAAACGCCAAACCGTCATTGGCTAAGGAGGCTGTGTAATGGGAAAGCCGACTGGATTCCTCGAATTTGAACGTCTGAGCGAGGCTTACGAAAAGCCGGAAGCACGTAAGCAGCATTACCGCGAATTCGTCGCGGTGCTGGACGACGCTGCCGCTCAGAAACAGGGTGCTCGCTGCATGGATTGCGGCATTCCGTTCTGTAACAACGGTTGCCCCGTGAACAACATCATTCCCGATTGGAATGACCTCGTGTACCACGGCCAGTGGCAAGAGGCGATCAACGTGCTGCACTCGACGAATAACTTTCCCGAGTTTACGGGCCGTATTTGCCCGGCGCCGTGCGAAGCTGCTTGTACGTTGGGTATCAACGCCGCGCCGGTAGGCATCAAGTCGATCGAGCGCGCCATCATTGATAAGGCCTGGGACTCGGGTTGGGTGGTGCCGCAGCCGCCGCAAAAAAAAACCGGCAAGCGCATTGCGATCATTGGTTCTGGCCCGGCAGGTCTGGCAGCCGCCCAGCAACTGGCGCGCGTCGGCCACGATGTCACTGTCTTCGAAAAGAGTGATCGTGTCGGTGGTCTTCTGGGTTATGGCATCCCCGATTTCAAGATGGAAAAGATGCTGATTGATCGTCGCGTCAAGCAGATGGAGGCCGAAGGCGTCACCTTTAAGACCAAAGTGCTGGTCGGTCACAAGTATCTGCCGCAGGGAATTAACAACGATGCCGAGACCTTTGTGTCGGCCGAGGCGCTGAAGAAAGATTTCGACGCCGTTATTCTGGCCGCCGGTTCAGAAGTGCCGCGTGATCTGCCGGTGCCGGGTCGTGAGCTCAAGGGGATCTACGCTGCGTTGGAATTCCTGATTCCACAGAACAAGGAAGTCCAGCAGGGCAAAGCCAATCAGATCAACGTCAAGGGTAAGCATGTCATCGTGATCGGTGGCGGCGATACGGGTTCCGACTGTGTCGGCACATCAAATCGTCATGGCGCCGCCTCGGTCACCCAGTTCGAACTGATGCCCATGCCGCCGGAACAAGAAGACAAGCCGCTGGTATGGCCGTACTGGCCAATCAAACTACGCACGTCGTCCTCGCACGACGAAGGTTGTTCACGCGATTTTGCCGTTGCCACCAAAGAATTCGTGACCGATGGCAAGGGTAACGTCAAGGCACTCAAGGCCGTCCGCCTCGATTGGCAAGGCGGCAAGATGACTGAAGTCGCCGGTTCGGAATTTGAATTACCATGCGATGCGGCATTCCTGGCCATGGGCTTTACGAATCCGGTCGGCGGTCTGCTCGACGCCTTCGGTGTTGAGAAGGACGCGCGCCAAAATGCCAAGGCGACGACCGACGGTGAGGGTTGTTACAAAACTAACGTCGAGAAAGTTTTTGCGGCGGGTGACGTGCGTCGTGGCCAGTCGCTGGTGGTCTGGGCGATCCGTGAAGGTCGCCAGTGTGCCCGTGAGGTGGATCAGTTCCTGATGGGCTCGACGCTGCTGCCGCGCTAACGCAAGGCTGCGCCGGAAAAAGGGTGGCCTGTAGGCCACCCTTTGTCTTTGGGCTTCCGGTATCCTTAAGGGTATCAAAGAAGCGATTAACGGAGTTGGTTTTGAGTCATCCCCGTCCACTAAAGGTTGTTATTCTCGCCGCCGGTCAGGGCACGCGCATGCGTTCAGGCTTACCCAAGGTGTTACACCCGATTGCGGGCAAAGCCATGGTGCGGCACGTCATCGCGGCCGCTGCCGCCTTGAACTCGCAGAAGACCGTCGTGGTGGTGGGGCATGGTGCGCCCGTCGTAGAGTCTGCATTGGCCGATTTGGCCGATGCCGGTGTGCAGTTTGCGTTGCAATCCCCGCAACTAGGTACCGGGCATGCCGTGCAAATGGCGCTACCAGTGCTGCAACCCTTGCCAAAGGACGGGCAAGTGCTCATTCTCTACGGTGACGTACCGCTGATCCAACCGGAGACCTTAAAGGCCTTGTTGCAAGCCGCAGGCGATGGCGTCGGTTTGGTGACGCAGCATCTCGACAATCCGACGGGCTACGGTCGTATCGTGCGCGATGCCGCCGGCGTGGTGGTGTGCAACGTTGAAGAAAAAGATGCGACCGACGCTCAGCGCAAAATCACCGAGGTCAACACCGGCATTCTATGTTTGCCGGCCAGCCATCTCGAGGCGTGGCTCGCTGCGTTATCCAACAATAATGCGCAAGGCGAGTATTACCTCACCGATCTATTGGGTATGGCGGTACAAGCGGGTATACCTGTGCATACCGTCTCGCCGCAGCACGACTGGGAAGTTGCCGGTGTTAACTCGAAAGGTCAACTGGCCGCGTTAGAACGCATCTGGCAGCAGCATCAGGCCGAACAACTGATGATCGAGGGCGTACGTCTGGCTGATCCGGCACGGATCGACATTCGTGGCGCGCTGCGCTGCGGGCGCGATGTCAGTATTGATGTTGGCTGTGTGTTTGAAGGCAGCGTCGATTTGGAGGAAGGCGTACGCATCGGGCCCTACTGTGTGTTGCGTGATGTGACCGTCAAAGCGGGTGCGCACATTGATGCGTTTAGCCACCTCGATCAGGCCGAGGTGGGCGCCGATGCCGTGGTCGGTCCCTATGCGCGTTTGCGTCCGGGCTCGACACTAGGTGCGGGTGCACACGTCGGCAACTTCGTGGAGCTTAAGAATACACGGCTGGGCAATGGGTCAAAAGCGAATCATCTGGCATATGTAGGCGATGCCACCGTGGGTGAGCGCGTCAACATTGGTGCCGGCACGATCACCTGTAACTATGATGGTGCAAATAAACATCGCACCATCATCGAAGACGACGCCTTCATTGGTTCGGATACCCAGCTGGTGGCGCCGGTCACTGTCGGGCGGGGCGCAACCTTAGGTGCCGGAACGACGCTGACCAAGGACGCGCCACCGGACGCGTTGACAGTATCGCGTGTCAAGCAGCTGTCGCTGACCGGCTGGCAGCGTCCGGTCAAACAAAAGAAATAATCAGAGGGTCAAAGATGGAGTTTGGTTTTTTTGCGTTCGTGTTGGCCGTGGCGCTGATGGCCGCTGTTGGCGTTGTCTTGCTGTTGGTGGGTTATATTGTTGTGATTCCGGCCAGCATCGTCCGCGGTTGGTGGTGGGCTGCCTTTGTGATTTTTTTACCGATCCTGGGCCCGATATTTTTTTGCCGGGCTTTTCCGGAAGGGTTGCGCAAAACCCGTCTACAGATTTTTGTTGGCACCTTGTTGCTCATGTGCGCCGCCGCGTTGCTCTACGGCGCCGGCCCCTGGTTTGCTCAGCACATGGTGGATGCCGCTAAAGCGGCCGGTTGATTAATCGGCCTTTTTGGCGCCGCGCTTCGCGACGGGTTTTTTCGCCGTCGCTGCCTTGCGCGCAGCCGCAGTGGCGCTGCCAGCGGTTTTTTTACGGGCAGGTTGTTTCTGCGCTGAATCGGCCAGTTGCGCCTGCATCTTGGCGTTCAATTCATTCATCATTTCCCATGGCCACATCGCCGCTTTGGTGAGCCCGGCCTCGTCGGTGGCCGCAGCAGGGGCTTCCGCTGCGGGGGCAGGCGCTGCTTCGCTTAATGCCGCGGCTGTGGGTGGTATGTTGAAGAACGCGCTGAAGGGGTTCTCTGCAGTCTGCTGTGAGTTTGCCGCAGCTTCGGGATGGACGAAGCTCTCGCTCATGCTGCGAAAAGTGCCAAGAGCGGACTTCTGCATTTCCAGGTTTTGAATCGTCATCTGTAACATCGACAGATTCATGCGCAGCCAGTTTTCGACTGATTTCAGATCACGAATTTGCTTGTCGAGTTCGCCTTCGTCCAACGTTGGCGTCACCATGCCGGGCAACTGAAAGCCCATCTGGTTCCACATCCCTTGCAGCATATCTAGCGGGTTGTTGCTGTTGCTCATGAGCACGTCCTCCGTGAGACCAAGACCTTAGACTTTGCCGGCCAGATGCAGGATCAGCCAGGTGGCCGGAGCGATTAGGGCTTCCATAATTCGATAACGCCAACCGTAGTTGGCAAGGTAGGTAAGGAAGAACGCTACACCACCGATGGCGAATGAGAGCTCCATCCAGGGGATGGGCTGGTTGAACATGGCGTAGCTGGGGGCGCCGAGCGCCAGAACCCCAAAAGCTGGCAAGCCCTGCAAGACCAGTAGGTAGGTTAGCGTGACTGGCCGGTGAAAGTGGGCGTGGGGCGTAGCCAAGCCTGGTGCCTGGGCGTTCAGATGATCCGACATGCTTCCTCAAATTCCAGCCTCGGTGAACGGGGGTGCAGCGATTGCGGGTCGCCGTGTCCGAGGTTGCAGATAAAGTTAATCTTGAACCGACCGTCCGGAAAGAAGGTCTGGTTCAGCAGTTCCGCATCAAACCCTGACATCGGGCCGCAGTCAAGCCCTAGAGCGCGCGCGGCCAGCATAAAGTAAGCCGCTTGTAGGCTGCTGTTGCGCTCAGCTGTGGCATGGACCAAAGCGCTTTGGCCCTCGCCGACGAACCAGCTGCGGGCGTCCGCGTGTGGGTAAAGGCGGGGTAAATGATCATAAAATCGACTATCTGCGGCGAAAAGTGCAGTAACAGGCGCTTTCATGGTTTTCTCGATATTGCCCGGCGCCAGACAGGGTTGGAGCCGGGCCTTGGCCTCGGCCGAGCGGACAAAGAGCACCCGCAAGGGCTGGCAATTGGCTGAGGTGGGACCGAGCCGCGCCAGGTTCCAGGCGCGCATCAGCATGGCATCGTCCACGGGCTTGGGGAGCCAGTGGCTATACGTGCGGCCGTGGACGAAAAGGCGGTTAAGCAACTCCGGGTCGGCCGGATGGGCGCAATCGGGTAGCACGTCTTGTGTCTGGTGGGTTCGGGGGTCGAGGGTCATGGCCGCAGGCTCCGAATAAGGGCACAGGTCACTCTACCACTGTGCGGCGCTTCCTGACATCACGAAACGCCACCGAAAAACGGATTGGTGCTTGACAGCATAAGAAAAAATGCTTCATAATTCTTGGTTCTGGTCCGCGGAGGGATTCCCGAGCGGTCAAAGGGAACAGACTGTAAATCTGTCGGCTCTGCCTTCGAAGGTTCGAATCCTTCTCCCTCCACCAACGATCAGAGAACAGCGGTTTTTCCGTGCT
>VEQD01000039.1 GCA_018883385.1 Rhodocyclaceae bacterium
AGAACCTTTAAACCCCTGAGTTTCCAACAAGGCACGTGTTTCGTTCAACATGGCGCCGTTGCCACAGATCATGACTCGATCTGTCACAGGGTCGAGTGGCGCGAGGCCCAGGTCGCGAAAGAGTTGGCCCGATGCCATCAGGGTTGGGATTCGTCCCTGGTGCTTGAAAGGTTCACGCGTCACCGTCGGGTAATAATGGCAGCCGGGGTGCATCGCAAAGCGTTGGAGCTCTTCTGCATAGGCCAGCTCGCTGACCCGGCGTACACCGTGAACCAGAATGATCTGCTCAAATTTCGCACGGAGCTGATCATCACGCAGAATGCTAATGAAAGGGGCCAATCCGGTGCCGGTGGAAAGTAATAGCAGTCGTTTTCCGGGACTGAGATCCGAAACGACCAATGTGCCTTTGGCGGCCTTGGCGACAATCAGTTCGTCGCCCGGCTGGATATGTTGCAACCGTGAGGTTAGGGCACCCTCAGGGACTTTGATACTGAGAAATTCAAGTTCAGGTTCATGGTTGGCGTTGACAAAACTGTAGGCACGCAGCAGTGGTTTTTCATTCTGCATCAAGCCAATGAGCACAAACTGACCGTTCTCGAATTGTAGGTCGGGGTCACGGGTGCATTTAAAGCTAAACAGCTTGTCATCCCAGTGATGAACCTGAGTAATGGTTTGTCGCGTGTAATAGCTCATGGGTTTTTGGGGGACAAGATGGCAGAAACGATTGGCAACTAGCGTGTCTCTAGGTGCTGCGGTGGGCTGGTGAATCGATCGATCAGGTGGCCGAGGCCCAGCGCCTTGGTTGCCTCGGTGAGGCGTACGGGGTTCATTGTAGACATGAGGCGGATCTTACCGGTGCCCGTCAGGGTTTCTGCGCCCGAAACCTTGCAGGCTTGCCGTGCGACGGCCCCCGCGACGCCCACCAGTTGCGCCTTGCCACCGATGAGTCGGCTGAGGATGGGGGCGAGGAAGTCGTAATGGGTGCAGCCCAGCACCACCTGATCGACCCCTTGATGTATCAGTGGCATCAATTGGGCGTTGATGTCTTCAATGATCGAAGGGGCATGCAGATTGAGGGCTTCAACTTCTGTGGCCCAACCAAGACAGGGAATGACATGTACGGTTTTGTGGGGGGCATGGCGCGCAATCAGTTGGGCGAGTCGTTGACTCTTTGCCGTGGCAAGCGTGGCTAGCACAGCGATTTGATCGGTTTGGGTATGGATTGCCGCGGGTTTGATGCCGGGCTCAACGCCCACGACGGGAATCGCGGGGTTCGCGGCGCGCAGCGCTTCGATGGCTTCGGCGGTGGCCGTATTGCAGGCCACCACGAGCGTGGTGCACCCTTCATGAATCATTGCCTGACCCATAGCCAGGACGCGCGCGCGAATCTGTTCTGGTGTCTTGTTGCCGTAGGGGACGTGTGCCGTGTCGGCGGCGTAGATCAGGTCGGCGGCCGGGCAAGTATCGGCCAGCGCACCAAGTACCGACAGACCGCCCAGGCCAGAGTCGAAGACTCCGATCACTGGACGCTGTGCTGTCGGCACTCGGTGGTTTTCCTGCAGGGAGGTCTGGGCTATAGCGCTCAGGACTTCACAGGGATTTTGCCGATCTTGACCTGCCATTCTTTAGGGCCGGTTTCGTGCACCGAGGTACCGGTTGAGTCCACGGCTACTGTCACTGGCATATCTTCAACGGTGAACTCGTAGATGGCTTCCATGCCCAGATCGTTGAAGCCAACAACCTTGGCTTCCTTGATGGCTTTGGAAACGAGGTAAGCCGCACCGCCGACAGCCATGAGGTACGCGGCTTGGTTATCACGAATGGCTTCAATGGCCGTGGG
Organism: Rhodocyclaceae bacterium; assembly: GCA_018883385.1. Taxonomy (GTDB): domain Bacteria; phylum Pseudomonadota; class Gammaproteobacteria; order Burkholderiales; family Rhodocyclaceae; genus Fluviibacter. Next base: position 1,841 of record VEQD01000039.1, read on the forward strand.
GCCACGCTCGGCTTTGCCGACCATGGATATGAGCCCGGTCTGTTCGAGCATCATGCGGGTAAATTTGTCCATGCGGGTCGCGGTGGTGGGGCCAGCCGGGCCGACGACCTCGTCACGCACCGGATCAACCGGGCCGACGTAGTAGATGACGCGGTTGGTAAAGTCCACTGGTAGCTTTTCGCCACGCGCTAACATGTCTTGAATGCGCTTGTGGGCCGCATCGCGACCGGTAAGCATCTTGCCATTGAGCAACAGGATGTCGCCCGGCTTCCAGGAGGCGACTTCGGCCTTGGTCAGTGTGTCGAGATTAACGCGCTTGGCCTTTTTGGCATCCGGTGCCCAATGAATATCTGGCCAGTCTTCCAGCCTTGGCGTCGGCAGGTGGGCCGGGCCCGAGCCGTCGAGGTGGAAGTGCACGTGACGGGTGGCGGCACAGTTCGGAATCATGGCAACCGGCAGCGAGGCTGCGTGGGTTGGGTAATCCAGAATCTTGACATCGAGCACGGTGGTGAGGCCACCCAGACCCTGGGCGCCAATGCCCAGGGCGTTCACCTTTTCGTAAAGCTCTAGGCGCAGCTCTTCAACGCGGGTGAGGGTATGCCCCTCGGCGGCCTTGGCTTGCAGCTCGTGGATGTCACAGGGCGCCATCAACGATTCTTTGGCCAGCAGCATAGCTTTCTCGGGGGTGCCACCAATACCGATACCGAGGATGCCCGGCGGACACCAGCCGGCACCCATGGTGGGCAGTGTCTTCAGCACCCAGTCGACGATGGAGTCGGATGGGTTGAGCGCGTAGAACTTTGATTTGTTTTCAGAGCCGCCACCCTTGGCGGCGCATATGACTTCGAGTTCATCGCCTGGAACAATTTCGTAGTGCACGACCGCCGGGGTGTTGTCTTTGGAATTCTTGCGGGCGCCAGCCGGATCTAGCAGCACCGAAGCGCGGAGCTTGTTGTCCGGGTTCAGATAGGCACGGCGGACGCCTTCGTTGACCATTTCTTGGACGCTCAGCGTGGCATCCCACTTGAGATTCTGGCCGACCTTGAGAAAGACCACGGCAATCCCCGTGTCCTGGCAGATCGGGCGGTGGCCTTCGGCGGCCATGCGCGAGTTGGTCAGGATCTGGGCGATCGCATCCTTGGCGGCCGGGCTTTCTTCGCGTTTGTAAGCTTCGCCCAGGGCTTTGATGTAGTCCAGTGGATGGTAGTAGCTGATGAACTGGAAGGCGTCGGCGATCGACTGGATGAAGTCTTCTTGCTTGATCGTGCTCATGTTTTTTCCCGGACGGCGAAGATGGTTGAAGAGTGCGCACTGGGCGCATTTGCGATTGTAATGAAAACCGGCTGATTTCGGGTAATGCGCGGCGGCGGAGATATGTTGCGTCGCCACATGATTGATGCTTTGAAAGCCGCTGTGATAAAGGCTTCCCAAAGGGTTCCGCCTGTAAGCAGGGTGTAAGGCTCAGGTCATTAAATGATCCCGTACCCAGCGTACGGCCCGATGTCTGACATCAGTCATCGCGCCTAGATGCCGGCCCGAAAAGCCCAAGCGTTTCGGAGTATGCAGGCACTATCTAACAATAGCGAGGAGATGCAACATGTCGAAGGTTTATCAACCATCCCCGGATTTCGTGAAAAATGCTGCAATTTCGGGCATGGATGCGTACAAGGCGCTGTGTGCCGAAGCAGAAAAAGATTACGAAGGTTTTTGGGCCAAGCGCGCCAAGGAGCTGCTGAGCTGGCAAACCCCGTTCACCAAGACACTCGACGAGTCGAAGGCACCGACCTACGGCTGGTTTGTTGATGGCAAGCTGAACGCTTCTTACAACTGTCTGGATCGTCAGATCGAAAATGGTCTGGGCGATAAAACGGCAATTATTTTTGAAGCCGATGACGGCCAAGTCACCAAGGTTACCTACAAAGAATTACTGGCACGTGTGTGCAAGATCGCCAACGCCCTGAAGGAACTGGGCGTACAGAAGGGCGACCGCGTCATCATTTACATGCCGATGACCATTGACGGTATTGCCACCATGCAAGCCTGTGCCCGTATCGGTGCAACCCACTCGGTGGTGTTTGGCGGTTTCTCGGCCCAGTCGCTGCGTGACCGTATCGAAGATGCCGGCGCCAAGGTGCTGGTGACCACCGATGGCCAGTTCCGCGGTGGCAAGGCGCTGCCGCTGAAGGCGATCGCTGATGAAGCCTTTGGTATGGGTGGTTGCGACGGTTGTAAGAAGGTGCTGGTGTTCAAACGCACGGGTACCGAGGTCAACATGACAGCCGGCCGTGACGTGTGGGCCAGCGATGTGGTTGATAAGCAGTCGGACAAGTGTGATCCGGTGTGGGTTGAAGCCGAACATCCGCTGTTCCTGCTCTATACCTCGGGCTCGACCGGTAAGCCGAAGGGTGTGCAGCACTCGACCGGCGGTTACCTGCTGCATGCGATGCTGACGATGCTGTACACCTTCGACCTGAAGAAGGAAGACGTGTTCTGGTGTACGGCCGATATCGGCTGGGTGACTGGTCACACCTATATCACCTACGGCCCGTTGGCCTGCGGTGGCACCGAAGTGGTGTTTGAAGGCGTGCCGACCTACCCGAACGCCGGTCGTTTCTGGGACATGATCCAGAAGCACAAGGTTAATATTTTCTACACGGCCCCGACCGCCATTCGTTCGCTGATCAAGGCGGCTGATGCCGATCCGGCGATCCATCCGAAGAAGTACGATCTGTCTAGCCTGCGCCTGATGGGTTCGGTCGGTGAGCCGATCAACCCGGCCGCTTGGGAGTGGTACTACGAGAACGTCGGTGGCAGCCGCTGCCCGATCGTGGATACCTTCTGGCAGACCGAAACCGGTGGTCACATGATCACCCCGATGCCGGGTGCAACGCCGCTGGTGCCAGGTTCTTGCACCCTGCCGTTCCCGGGGATTCAGGCCGCTGTGGTCGACGAAACCGGTAACGAAGTGCCTTGGGGTCAGGGCGGTATTCTGGTCGTTAAGAAGCCGTGGCCGTCGATGATTCGTATGGTTTGGGGTGATCCAGATCGCTTCAAGAAGTCGTACTTCCCGGAAGACCTGGGTGGCAAGCTGTACCTGGCCGGTGACGGCGCGATTCGCGATGCCCAAAATGGTTACTTCACCATTACGGGTCGTATCGATGACGTGCTGAACGTGTCGGGTCACCGCATGGGCACCATGGAAATCGAATCGGCACTGGTTGCTAACCCGCTGGTGGCTGAAGCTGCCGTGGTGGGCCGTCCGGATGATCTGACCGGTGAGGCCATCGTGGCCTTCGTGGTGCTGAAGGGTCAGCGCCCGACGGGCGATGATGCCAAGAAGGTTATCAAGGAACTGTCGGATTGGGTGGGCAAGGAGATTGGTCCGATCGCCAAGCCGAAGGATATTCGCTTTGGTGACAACCTGCCGAAGACCCGCTCGGGCAAGATCATGCGTCGTCTGCTCCGCTCCCTGGCTAAGGGTGAGGAAGTCACGCAAGATACCTCGACGCTGGAAAACCCGCACATCCTCGATCAGCTCAAGGGCTAATCAGGATACCGGAGGGGCGGCGACGTCTCTCCGGGTTTGCGAACCGCAAGGATCTTCAGGAGGAGGGTGGTTCGCAGCCCCGGTAGTGCCGGAGGCACCCGAGCTGATCACAAGAAATCGGCCGATGTATGACAGAGAAACCGGCGCGGATGTACGCGCCGGTTTTTCTCTTTAAGCGCTTAAGTTTGTAAGGAGTAGACATGCCCAAAGCCATGCAGAAAACCTTGCTCAAGCTCGGTATCATCGGCATCGGTTCTTTGTTGCTTTTCAACTACCCGTTGTTGTCTCTCTATCGCGGTACGATCGGCGAGTGGCCAGTACTCTATGTGTTCCTGTTTGTGTTGTGGCTGGTAGTGATTCTTATCGCACGGCGCATTGCAGAGCCATCGACCGGCGTGCTGTATAAACCCAATGCCGATCGGGAAGCGCCATGATTGCAACCTGGTTTGTCGCGCTACTGACTTTTCTCTATCTGGGCTTGCTCTTTGCCGTAGCGCGCTTCGGCGATCGTCGTGCCGACGCCGGACGGTCGGTGATCACCTCGACCGTATATGCTCTGGCAATTGCTGTTTACTGTACGTCATGGACTTTTTACGGTAGCGTTGGCCGCGCGACGACAGGTGGTTTTAGTTTCCTGACCATTTACCTTGGTCCGACGATCATGTTCTTATTTGCGGCGGTCATTCTCAAGATGATCCGCGTCAGCAAGACATTGCGTCTGACCTCGATAGCAGACTTTATTGCAGCGCGCTACGGTAAAAGCCAGTTGTTGGCCGGTTTGGTGACCGTGATTGCGGTGGTGGGGATCATTCCTTATATCGCATTGCAATTGAAGGCGATTTCCTTCAGTCTCAAGATCTTGTTTCCGGATGATGCCCAGGCGTTGATTCCCGACGCCCTAGAGTCGCTGGCGTTCATGCCGGACTCAACCGCGGTCATCGCCATTATTCTGGCGGCCTTTACGATTGTTTTTGGTACGCGTCATCTGGATGTGACCGAGCGCCATGAGGGCATGGTGCTGGCCATTGCGTTTGAATCGGTGTTTAAGCTCATCGCTTTTCTGGCGGTTGGCGCCTATGTCGTTTGGTATCTAAACGATGGTTTTGGCGATCTTTTTGCCCGTGCTGAAGCCATCCCGGCAATCGCCCGTTTGTTAGAACCGGAATCGATAAATTTCGGCAACTGGTTTGCACTGACATTGCTCTCAGGGTTGGCCATTCTGATGTTGCCGCGGCAGTTCCAGATTACGGTCGTGGAAAACGTTGATGAAACCCATATGCGGCGTGCTGTCTGGATGTTTCCGCTCTACCTTTTGCTGATCAATATATTTGTCTTGCCGATTGCACTGGCTGGTCTGATTCAGTTCAATGGTCAACCCTTCGAGGCAGATACACTGGTGCTCACTATGCCGTTGGCCGAGGGTACAAACCTGATGGCCATGTTGGCTTTTCTGGGAGGTCTGTCGGCCGCTACCGGCATGGTGATTGTGGAAACCATTGCGCTGGCTACGATGGTGTCTAATGATCTGGTGATGCCGATTCTGCTGCATGGGCGATTTGACTTCACGACCCGTAAAGATCTGAGCGGCATGATCATGTTGATTCGTCGCTGCACCATTGTTTTTCTGCTGTTCCTGGGTTACCTCTACTTCCGTTTTGCCGGCGAGGCGTACGCGCTGGTATCGATCGGGCTGATCTCTTTTCTAGCGGTTGCGCAATTTGCCCCGTCGTTGCTGGGAGGCATGTACTGGAAGGAGGGTAATCGCCAGGGAGCCCTGGTTGGCCTGCTCTTGGGCTTTGCGGTTTGGCTCTACACAGCGCTGTTGCCTTCCTTTGGTAAGTCGGGCTGGATTGCCAGCGATTTCATCACACAAGGTCCCTGGGGTATCCACGGATTGGCAGCGCACGGTTTATTCGGCTTGAAAACGTTGGACCCGATCGCTCACTCGCTGTTCTGGAGCCTGCTGTTCAATTTGGGCGGGTACGTCATTGTCTCCATACTGACCCGACAGAATGCCAATGAATTGGCAACCGCCAGCCAATTCGTCAACATCAACAGCTCGGCCTCTCTGGCGCCAAAGATATGGCGTGGTACGGCGTCGGCAGATTCCCTGATCGAGTTGCTCAAGCGTTTTCTGGGGCCCAAACAGGCGCAGAGCCGATTGCAGCGTTATGCCAAGGATCGCGGCATTAGCAAGATTGGTGAACTCAAAGCGGATGCCGATTTTGTGATGTTTGCAGAAACTCAGCTCGCCGGCACCATTGGCTCAGCCAGCGCTCATGTGATGGTCAGCTCCGTCGTTCAGGAAGAAGAACTGGGTTTCGATGAGGTGTTAAATATTCTGGATGAGGCTTCTCAGGTGCGGGCGCACTCTCGCGAACTGGAAAGAAAATCGGCAGAACTCGAAGAAGCAAGCCGTGAATTGCGTGCCGCCAATGAGAAGTTGATGGAAGTCGATCGACTCAAAGATGACTTTATGTCAACGGTGACCCATGAGCTGCGCACACCGTTGACTTCGATTCGGGCATTTTCAGAGATGTTGCATGCCGATCCGGAGATGGCGGAAGAGGATCGTACGCGCTTTCTGGGCATCATTGTCGGGGAAGCCGAGCGGCTGACCCGCCTGATCAACCAGATTCTCGATTTTGCCAAACTGGAATCCGGTCGGGTCGATTGGCAGGTCGAACAAATGGATTTGCGGGAGTTGGTTGACGAGACTGCCGAATCTTTGGGTCAGCTTTTCCGGACAAGGGGTGCAGATTGTGTGATTACACTCCCAGAAGATAATCTGCCGGTGCTGGTGGATGTGGATCGTGACCGAATCAAGCAGGTGATCATCAATCTGTTGTCTAATGCCGTGAAATTTGTGCCGGAAGGCAACGGTCGAATTACGGTGCATCTAAGTCGTGCCAATGGTTTTGCCATGGTCGCGGTTCATGATAACGGACCCGGTATCCCCGAGGCTTATCAGGAGATAATCTTCGAACGATTCCGTCAGGGCGGTAATACCATGACCGATAAGCCTCAAGGCACCGGGCTTGGCCTACCGATCAGCCGCGAAATTATCGAACACTTTAATGGCAGACTCTGGGTCGAGAGCACTACCGGCGGCACGTCTGCCACCGGTGATGTGATCGAATCTGGTTCCACGTTCTTTTTTACTATCCCATTGTCTGACGCATGACGCAAAGGAGATTGCAATGACCCACAAGATCTTGATTGTCGACGATGAACCCAATATCGTGATGTCACTGGAGTTTCTGCTCAAGAAAGAAGGCTTCCAGATTGACACGGCCGGTGATGGTGACGCAGCGATTGATAAAGTCCGCAGCTTTAATCCCGATCTGGTACTGCTCGACGTGATGATGCCTAAGAAATCCGGTTTTGAGGTTTGCGAGATTCTGCGGGCCGATGCGTCGCTCGCATCGCTCAAAATCATTATGCTGACCGCCAAGGGACGCGATACGGAACAAGCGAAGGGCCTGGCCCTTGGCGCCGATGCCTACATGTTGAAGCCTTTTTCTACCAAGGATTTGGTGGTCAAGATCCGCGAGGTGCTGGCCTGACTGTTAAGTGCATGCAAGAAGGCGCATAATAAAACAGTTTTGGGTAAATGCAGTGATAGGGAAAGTCCATGTTTTTGCGTGATCTAAAGGCCAAGTGGCGTTTCGTCATTGCCGTGTTAGTGCTCGGCATGTTGATGACGGGCCCGTTCTTACTGACGTCCGTATTGATCTGGGTCGGCGCATCCCCTGATATGCGCGAAGTGCTCGTCGAGCATTTGCTGCCCCAGGTGCCGTTGGGCGGTATTCTGACCGCAACCGGTTTTGTCTTGGGGCTCGCCCTGGTTCGCCGCCTGTTCAACCGCTATGTCACGGGAATGGCGGCGATGGTGGAAGAGTTACGTCTGATGCTTGGTTCGAATCGCTCCTTCCGAATCACGGAAGCAGGTCCGCCCGAGCTTCGTGAACTGGTGCGCGCCATTAATGATCTGGCGACGCAGCGTGACGCTTACATTGACGATGTAGAAGCCCAGGTTGCCAAGGCCAAGAGCAACGTCGAAGAAGAAAAGAACCGTTTGGCAGCGCTGATGTCTGAGTTGGCGCAGGCCGTCGTCGTGTGTAACCTGGACGGTCGGATCCTGCTCTACAACAACCGCGCACGATTCATGTTCGAGTCGCTGGCCAAAGGCCCGACGTCGGTTTCCAGCGGTGCGCTGATTGGCTTGGGGCGCTCCATCAGTTCGATTCTTGAAGCCAGTCAAGTCGAATACGCACGCGAAACGATTCGTATCCAGCTTGAGCGTGGAAATCGCCATGCGCTCGCCAACTTTGTGACAACAACCGACAACAGCCAGCTGATTCGTGTGCAGATCGCACCCGTGTTACGGCAAGTCGATGGGGTACAAACGGCCTCTGGCTACATCCTCCTGATCGAGAATATTACGCGTGCTTTGGAGCAGGATGCCAAGCGTGACGCCGCCTTGGGTGAGTTGACTGAGGGAAGTCGTGCATCGCTCGGTACGCTTCGCGCCGCTGTGGAGATGCTGGCCGATAACCCCGAGATGACGGCACAGGATCGAGAGCGGTTTATTGGTGTTTTGTCCTCTGAAGTTAATCGTATGAGCGAACGTCTGGATAAGACCCTCCAGACAGTTGCCGATTCACTTCGTCAAAACTGGCCGCTGGATGACATGATGGCGGCAGACATACTGGAAGCGGCGAGCCGCCGAATCGAATCGCGACTGAAGATTCCGGTTAGCCTGCAAACAGATACTCCCGAAGCCCTGTGGATAAGGGCAGACAGCTTTGCATTGGTCTCGGCGCTCACGTTTCTGGCGTCACGTGTCGAAGAAAGTGGTGAGGTTCGATCGCTGACACTTGCTTTGGGAAGTGACGCGCGTTTTGTACACATCGATCTCCTCTGGCAGGGTTCGTCGATGTCCTCAGAGACCGTGTTGTCGTGGGAGATTGAGCCCATGCGCGATGGACACGGTGTTAACCCGCCTACATTGCGTGAGGTACTGGATCGACACGGTGGCGAAATCTGGTACCAACGCCAGCGTGCGGCGAATCAGGCGTCGCTCCGTTTGCTGATTCCACGTGCCACGCCGGACGAGCGCGTTGAACTGATCGTACGTGATGGTGACTCCCGTCCGGAGTATTACGACTTTGATCTCTTCGAACGCCCGCTGGGTCAGGTAGATCTGGATCGTCCGCTCACGGATTTGGTTTATACCGTCTTTGATACTGAAACCACAGGTCTGGAGCCAGGCAACGGCGATGAAATTATCCAGATCGGCGCGTTACGTATTCTCAATGGCCGGCTGTTGCAGCAGGAGCATTTTGATCAGCTGGT
>VEQD01000070.1 GCA_018883385.1 Rhodocyclaceae bacterium
AGTAAGCGCCCGGCAAACCCAGGTTGATTTCTGATTCAGATAGTGGATTCTGGCAACCAGCGATGCGGGAGCAATTCGCCGATCCTGCTGTTGGGCTGAGTCGGCAAGCGAGACAGGATGTCCTTCAGATAAAGGAAGGGATCTTGGCCGTTGAGCTTGGCCGACTGAATCAGGCTCATGATGGCGGCCGCTCGTTTGCCAGCGCGCAAGCTGCCGGCAAATAGCCAGTTCTTCCGGCCCGTGGCAATCGGGCGGATGCGGTTCTCGATCCAGTTGTTGTCGATGGGTACCTGACCATCGTCGAGGTAATGGACGAGCGCCATCCAGCGTTTGAGGCTGTAATCGATTGCTTTGGCCGTCGATGATCCGTTGGGCACCTGCAATCGGTGCCGGGTCAGCCAGCCGTGGAATTCATCGAGAATTGGTTTGGCCTGCAACTGCCGTATTCGCTGTCGCTCGTCCGGGTCCAATTCAGCAACCTCCCGCTCCACCTGATAGAGCTTCTGAATGTAGACCAGCGCCTGTTGGGCAATCTGGCTCTGGCTATTGGCATGCAGGTCGAAGAATTTGCGGCGCGCATGCGCCATGCAGCCGGCTTCGGTCACGCCATCGGCAATCAGTGCCTTATAGCCAGCATAATCGTCGCAAACCAACGTGCCGCGCCAGGTGTCGAGAAATTCCTGGGCATGCTTGCCGGCCCGGCTGTCGGCAAAGTCGTAAATGACCGCCTTGATCGGCTCGAAGGCACCGATGCTGTACGACCATAGATAGGCCCGATGCGTCTTTCCCTTGCCGGGGTCGAGCATCGCCACCGGGGTTTCGTCGGCATGCAACACCGGGTAGGTCAGCATCTCTGTTTTTAGGGCATCAACCAGTGGTTGCAGGGTGACGCCCATTTGCCCAACCCACTCGGCCAGCGTCGATTGCGGAATCGGTAACCCGGCCCGGCCGAAGATGCCTTCTTGACGATACAGCGGCAGGTGATCCAGATACTTGGCGATCAGCACATGGGCGAGCAGGCCGGTGGTCGGAATGCCCTTGTCGATCACATGGGCGGGTACCGGTGCCTGGATCAGGGTTTCGCATTCGGTACAAGCCCACTTGCCGCGGATGTGGCGCTCGACGGTAAAGGTGCCCGGCGTGTAGTCCAGCTTCTCGGCAATATCCTCGCCAATGCGCTGCATCTGGCAGCCGCAGGCGCAGGTGGTCGAATCCGGCTCGTGGTGAATCTCGGTGCGCGGCAACTCCGGCGGCAGCGGTTTGCGTTTGGCCTGACCCTTCGGTTTGGATTCGGAAAGCTGCTCCAGTTCTTCGGTGATCGCTGCCATGTCGGCTGCGAGGGTTTCCTCAAACAGCCGACCCTGTTCAACCGGCAGGCGTTCGGCCTTGATGCCGAAGTAGTGGCGCTTGTAGTACGCCACTTCATGCGTCAGCTTGTCGATCTTGATCTTGCGCCAGTTCAGTTCCCGATCATTGCGGGTAATGACCTCGGCTTGCTGACGAACCAGTTCGCGCAGTTCGTCGGCGCTGAGTTGATCGAGGTTGGCGGGCAAGGTCATGGCCGACATCATGCCGCCAGCAAGGCGAACTGACTATCGTGGACTTCCCCAATGGTGGACCGTCACAGAACCCGGATCACGCCGCCATCGGCCAGCCGCTCCCAGGGCAAACCCAGAATCAGCGCATCAAACTGCCCCCGGGTGAGTCCGGTACAGCCATCGCCGGGTCGAAGCTGAAACCGCCCCTGGTTCAGTCGCCGGTTGGCCAGCCAGATGCCGTAGCCATCATGGATCAGCACCTTCAACCGGGTACCGCGTCGGTTGGCAAAGAGATAGGCATGGTGTGGCTGCGCTTCGCCGAATATCCGGACGACCTGAGCCAGGATCGTTTCCGTTCCTGCCCGCATGTCCAGTGGCCGGGTCGACAGCCACAAGGCATCAACGCGAATCATCGCAGCCAGTTACTCAACCAGGCAGCGCAATCGCCGGATGCCTGGACCGGCCATTCGACCTTGATCGCGGTGTTGCCCCGGCGGATTTCAATCCGGATGTCACCCGATACCGCAGCAGGGGCCATCGGCAACTGCACGAAGGCGGGGGCTGTCTCGAGCACGGGCATCGACACGCGCCGCGTCGGCGGTTCAATACCGCGCTCACGCATCCACCGTCGGACTTGGTTCGCGTTGACGCTATTGGCCATCGCAATGCCAGCGACCGAGGCGCCTGGTTCGCTGCACGCTTCAATGACCGCGCGCTTGAATTCCTCCGCGTGATGCCGTCGGCGCCGGCCAGGCTTCTGGATTTCCATCGAAAGTGTCCACCATCGTTTTAAAGGGGACACGATCTTCCCGGTCTAACGCGTCAATTTACAGATGGGTTCATCGGGTGCTTAC
>VEQD01000071.1 GCA_018883385.1 Rhodocyclaceae bacterium
TTGCTGCTTGGGCCGCCTGGCACGGGCAAATCGATGCTCGCATCCCGCTTGCCCGGTGTTTTACCCGCGCTCTCTAAAGAAGCTGCATTGCAATCGGCTGGCATTCTCTCGCTGGCGGGCATTTTTAATCCGGAGCGTTTTGGCGAACGACCCTTTCGCGCACCCCATCACAGCGCATCGCCTGCCGCCGTGATCGGTGGCGGTAGCCAGGCGCTGCCCGGTGAGATTTCGCTGGCCTCCGGTGGCGTGCTGTTTCTCGACGAACTCCCCGAGTTTGATCGGCGTGTGCTCGAATCGCTGCGCGAACCCCTGGAAACCGGCGAAGTGCATATTGCCCGCGCCAACAAGCGCGCCACCTATCCTGCCGCATTCCAACTCATCGCGGCCATGAATCCGTGTCCCTGCGGTTACCAGGGACACCCGACCCGGGCATGCCGCTGCACCCCCGAACAGATTCAGCGTTACCGTAACCGCCTATCAGGACCGCTGCTTGATCGTATTGATCTTTGTATTGAAGTACCGGCACTGTCTTCGGCAGACCTTGCCGAGACGGCACCCGGTGAAAGTTCGGCCACCGTGCGGACGCGTGTCATGGCTGCCGCCAATCTGGCCATTCAGCGTCAGGGTTGTATCAATGCGCGGCTGGAAGGCAAAGCGCTCGAAGCGCATGCCGCACCTGATGCGCCAGGGCAGGCACTGCTCAGCCAAGCCGTAGCGCGGCTCGGGTTATCCGCACGCGCCTACCATCGTCTATTACGGGTTGCCCGAACCATCGCAGATTTAGCAGGCAGCGAGCAGATTGGCACTGCCCACATCGCCGAAGCAATCCAGTTCCGGCAGCTATCCAACCAGCCATGAGCCCACACCGCGTCTTCATTCTGCTCGTAGCAATTGCACTCGGCACCGGGTGCGGATCTTCCGCCTGGCAACGAGACAGCACGGCACGTTCCGTCGGCTGCACACCGAACGAAGTCAAGGTGACCAGCAAAGACTCGGGCGCCTTCGACAACATCCAAAGCTGGTATGCCAGCTGCCGGGGCAAGCAATATCGCTGTGTCTTCGTACCTGGTGACCAAGGTGGCTGTTACCCCGCCACCCAGTCTAGTGGCTGACTATTTTCCGCCGTCACCCCAGCGGTACTGCCACATCACGCCGTACATCGTGTAGTACTGACCCTGGCTGAAGAAGGCGCCTTCGGTCACATGAAACTTCACTGCGTTGTGTTTATTCACCGGCATGGATAAGGTCGCACCAAACAGCCAGTTCTCCTGATTGTTATTAACCTGCTGTCCGTTCACGAAGGTCTGCCCACCCGAGTAATAGGTGACATCGGTTGATAGCCAGGCGGTAGACGGAAAGTAATAAATCAGGTGCCCCGTTCCGGAATAGATGGGTTGCTCTGAAAGATTATTGCCCCCGTAGAAATTTTTGTTATCCGAGAAAAAGGTGATGTCGCCTGATAACTCATAGCGCCACGGCCCATTGGCTTTGGAGACCCCCAACCCCGGCTGCAGAAAGGTGCGATTAGCGCCGACGTTAAATAACTGGTTGCTGTTGTATTCCCCCCAAGGCACGACTGCCGAGAGGTTAGCGCCAATGATCAGATCCTGTGTGTAATGTTTGAATTCATCGGCCGTCAGCGCCGGAGCGCCATAGAGGTTGGCCGCCAGCCGAATGATGGGGTCGGTCAGTCCGACCGACGAACCCGAGATCACCTGATTGCCGACCGTCGTCTGACCGTGCAATTGCGCGTAGGGCAAGATGACATTCACTTTACCGGATTGCCCGAAAACATCGAAGGTTCGGTTGTACGCCACAATCTCCGTATTCATCTGGAACTTGCTGGTCGTCACCTGCGTAAACCCGATGCCGAGAAAGTTGTAATCAATAGGTGCGTTGGAATAGAGCCGCGCCTCAATCTCCTGCGCCTGTGCGACAGGCCCGGCCAGCAACAGTGCCGACGTCGCACACAACAGCCATCGAAACAACGCTGACAGAGATCTCAACACGGTCAGTCTTTATGGGCGGCCAGCGCGGCTTTCAACTTATCCCGGACTTTGGCACGCAGCGCGGGCGGGCCAACCACTTCTACCTCCGGCATGTGGCGCAGGATATCCATCACCAGCTCGGTCTCGATGCTGTACGGTACATCGAGCTGATAGCTGCCATCGGGCAATACGTTGCCGCGCTGATCCGGGTGCCACTGCTCCGACGCTACCCAACGCGCCCGCGCCGGGGTAAAGCGCAGCTGCGCCCACTGCGTGCGTTCGCCGCCAAAAATGCCGTAGCCATTCTGTACGCGACTATCGAGCACCTTGGCCGCCACGTCTTGCGCCTTCTTGT
>VEQD01000040.1:0-6300 GCA_018883385.1 Rhodocyclaceae bacterium
CAGGGCGCGATGCGCGTGTCGCGCCCGTGGGATCTGGAACTTGCTTATACGCGCGAGATGATGGCGGTATTGATGCTGTCGGCGGATTGGCCGGACTACCCCCGGCGAATTTTGCAGATTGGCCTCGGCGCCGGGTCGCTCGCCCGTTTTATAGATCGCTACTTACCGGATGCCGATCAGGTGGTGATTGAAGAGTCGGCAGCGGTTGTGGCGGCAGCACGGCAGGGTTTTAATCTTCCGCCGGAAAACGATCGATTACAAATCGTTGTGGCGGAGGGTGCCGCGTGGGTGGCGAATGCCACAGCGCTGTTCGATCTGATTCTTGTGGATGGTTATGACGCTGATGGCCAAACGGGCCAACTCGAAAGTCTGGATTTTTATCAGCACTGCCGACAACGACTGGCGCCAAAGGGCTTATTGGTCTGCAATTTTCTGAGCCGAAGCCCCAACTTCTTGGCTAGCTGTCTTGCGCTGGATTCGGTATTTGAGGGTCGATCTCGGTTGCTGCCACAAACCCCGGGTGGCAATGTCATTGCCCTGGGGGGAGTGAACGAGACGGTAGCGCTTGATGAAGCATCGTTGCGCGAGCGAGCCCAGTACTTGCAGGACCATACGGGGCTGGATCTGGCGCCGCTGGTCGGGCGGCTGGTGGCACAGACAGATGGGCTGCCCTTCGGGATCTGGGCTGAGCTGGCTTAAGCCGGCCAGGTGATTGTTTCGGTTGCCGAAAGACAGCGTTGCATCAATTGCAGCATGGGTGCGGCGCGCTGCGAGAGTCGGATCAGAACGGGTGCACCTGTATCCTCTTCCGTATTGAGATCCTCAGGCCAGATGACCGGATTGGCATGTTTGTCGATCTCGATGATCTGTTGCAGGCGCGTGATCATGGTGGGTAACTGGGCTGTCATCATCTCACCTGATGCCGGCAGATTCAGCGCGGTCAATAACTGTTTGGCATCATCGCCAAACATGATGACAGTGCCCTGTGTTGGCGAACGAAATGTGATGAGAGACATGAGAATGACTTATATGTCTTTTTTCTGTGAAGCAGATGAGATGTCTTCCAGGACATCAAGCCCGCTAGTCGGTATGCGATGCTTTAATAGTGTGGCGCGAATTTTTTTATCGTGCTTCCGATACCAGGCCTGGCGGAACAAAGGGCCCATTCCCAGCATGTTCGCCGTGCTCAATGCAATCGCAAAGAGACCGGATAATGCAATAAAGATCGCCTGTAGTTTCCAGGCGTTTGGCATGGTATCAGACACGATGCCGATGGTGGTGTAGCAGCTACCCGCAAAAAGAATCGCAAAAAATGGGTGCTCGACCAACCCGATGAGCATCATGAGCCCTCCCCAGGCAATGATGCACATGACCTGAACGAGCATCAGGTAAACAATTGCAGTGAAGTAGCTTGCAAATACGAAGTTGTAGCGATCTTTTCCTAGGTGGATTCGGGCATTTATCTCGAAATACACGGCGATCCGGCGTAAAAAGAAGACGTTAATCAAGATGCTTACGACGAGACCAATGATGCCTACCCCCAGGTTCTGCAGGAATGGCAGCAGTTCGATGGCATGGTTGGCGATGAGATGGTTTGTATTTAGCATAGAATGAGATTTTATTCGTAAATAACTTGTTGGGGGAGTGTGTCATGACAATGACCAAAAAACTGGGGGGTGCATTGGCTGGAGCAGTGCTGGTTCTGGGTTTGGCGCTGCCTTTGACAGCCGAAGCACAGTGGATCTTTGTGGCGCACCGCGCAATGAATCGGATCCAGCAGGTGACCCAGGATCAGGATGCGGATCAGACGCAAAATGCCCAAGCCCCGCAACGGGTGACCCAGGTGGCCACAGTCATTCTTGATGTGCCGGCCAAAAGGGTCTATGAAGTAGCGACTAATGCGACGAAGAATAATCAGAACGTGACCGTCGTTAGCAATGATCCAGCCAGCATGACCATTAAGGTGAAAGAGGCCGATCAATCAGCGACACTGACCGTTAGCGCGCTGAATAAGAATATTTCCCAGCTGATGATCGTCGGCAGCGCCCCTGCCGGTCAGAATCCGCAGACGAGCCGCATCGTCAATGCCGCCATGAATCTGTGCAACGATATGGGCAAGAAGTGCGAGCTTGGCAGTAACTAGCCTGATACTGAACAGGGTCGAATGCGTATTCGACCCTGTGTCGGTCGGTGGATCAGGCCGTCTCGGTGGTCATCCCGCTGTGACGCAATAGGGCGTCGACTTGCGGGTCGCGCCCACGGAACGCACGGAAAGATTCAATGGCGGGTCGCGAGCCGCCGACCGAGAGGATCTCTTTCAGGAAACGTGCACCGGTGACCGGGTCGACTGGGTTGCCGCTTTCTTCAAAGGCAGCGAATGCATCGGCCGAGAGCACTTCAGCCCACTTATAGCTGTAATAACCCGCTGCATAACCCCCCGCGAAGATGTGCGAGAAGCTGTTCGGAAAGCGATGCCAGGCCGGTGGGTGAATCACGGCTACTTCCTGGCGAACCTTGGTCAGGGTATCAAGAACCGGGGTGGTGCATGCCGGATCACTATGGATGATCAGGTCGAACAGGGCAAACTCCAGTTGGCGCAGCGTGAAGAGCCCGCTCTGGAAGTTCTTCGCGGCGAGCATTTTGTCGTAGAGGGCGCGGGGTAGCGGCGCGCCCGTGTCGACGTGAGCCGTCATGCCTTGCAGCACCGACCACTCCCAGCAGAAGTTTTCCATAAACTGGGAGGGCAGCTCGACGGCATCCCATTCCACACCATGGATGCCAGAGACAGCCAGATCTTCGACCTGGGTCAGCATGTGATGCAGACCGTGGCCGGTCTCGTGGAACAGGGTGATCACATCATCGTGCGAGAAAGTGGCCGGTTTGTCGCCAACAGGCGCCGGGAAGTTGCAGTTGAGGTACGCAACGGGCGTTTGAATCCCGCTCTTGATGCGCCGACGGGTCAGGGCTTCGTCCATCCAGGCACCGCCGCGTTTTTCTGGGCGGGCATACAGATCCAGGTAAAACTGGCCGATCAGCTGGCTGTCTTGAGTGATGCGGAAGAAGCGCACGCTCGGGTGCCAGACGGGGGCCTTATCTGGCGTGATTTGTACGCTGAATAAACGCTCGATCACACTGAACAGGCCGCCAAGCACCTTGGGTTCCGGGAAGTACTGCTTCACTTCGTCATCCGAGAAACTGTAGCGCGCTTGCTTGAGCTTTTCAGAGATGTAGGCGATGTCCCAAGGTTCGACTTCGTTAAAACCGAGTTCGGTTTTGGCGAACTGGGTCAGCTCGGCTAGATCAGCTGCGCCAAAGGGTTTGGCACGTTGCGCTAGATCGCGCAGAAAAGCCAAAACTTGCGGCACGTTGTCGGCCATCTTGGGCACGAGCGAGACTTCGGCATAACTCTGGTAGCCGAGCATCTGCGCCATTTCGGAACGCAGTTTCAGTATTTCGTCGATGAGCGCCGCATTATTCCACTCTGGCTTGCTGGCGGTATCACTGAATTCGCTAGCGCGCACGGCATAGGCGCGATACATCTGAGCGCGGAGCGGGCGATGGCTGGCGTACTGCATCACGGGCAAATACGAAGGTGCCTGTAGGGTGAAGCGCCAGCCGCTTATACCGGCCTTATCGCCGGCAGCCTTGCCCGCCGCTTTGACATCGGCGGGCAGACCATCGAGCTCAGCCTCGTTGGTGACATCGATTTGGAACGCGTTGGTGGCGTCGAGTAGATTCTCCGAGAACTTGGCGGCGAGTTGCGATAGACGTTCCTGCAAGGCCTGGAACCGTGGCTTCTCGCTGTCGGGTAGCTCCGCGCCGGAGAGCCGAAAATCGCGGATCTCGTTCTGAAGGATGCGCTGGCGCGCCGGGCTCAATGTAGCAAATTCCGGGCTGGCCGCCAAAGCCTGATAACGCTTGAAAAGTGCCAGGTTCTGCCCCAGTTCGGCATAGAAGCGGGTGACTTCCGGCAGCAACGCATTGTAGGCCTCGCGCCAGGGCGGGATGTCGTTCACGCTGTGCAGGTGGCCGACAATGCCCCAGGCGCGGGAGAGGCGCTCCAGGTTATCTTGAAGTGGTTCGGCAAAATCAGCCCAGGTCGCTGGCACGTCTGGCTTGAGCAGACGTTCGACTTCAGCACGGGCTTCGTCAAGCAGCTGGCTGATTGCCGGCCGCACATCGGTCGGCTGTATCAGGTCAAAGCGGGGAAGGCCCGCAAAATCAAGGAGTGGATTCATGTCGGGGCTCCGAAATTACTCGACGACTTTCTGCCCGGTGAGTTTCTCAAAGGCTTCGTGGTACTTGGCAGCCGTTTGTTCAATCACCGCTTTGGGTAATGTGGGGCCAGGTGCCTTTTTATTCCAGTCCAGTGTCTCTAAATAATCGCGGACGTACTGTTTGTCGTAAGAGGGTGGGTTGCTGCCCGGTTGCCAGGCGTCGGCTGGCCAGAAACGAGACGAATCCGGCGTCAGGATCTCGTCGATCAGGTGCAATTTGCCCTGGGCGTCGATACCGAACTCGAATTTGGTGTCGGCGATGATGATGCCTTTGGTCGCGGCGTAGTCGGCAGCGGCTTGGTACAAGGCAAATGCGGCATCCCGGGCTTCGGTGACCAGTTTCGACCCTGTCTTTCCCGTACCCTGGAGCAATGAATTCAGCTCCTTGTCGCAATGCGCCTGGGCTTGCTCAAAGGAAATGTTCTCGTCGTGATCACCAACGGCGGCCTTGGTGGCCGGCGTAAAGATTAGTTGCGGCAGCTTGTCCGCTTGCTTCAGCCCGACCGGAAGTTTAATGCCACAGACAGCGCCAGTATCCTGATAGTCTTTCCAGCCTGACCCAATGATGTAACCGCGCACGACGGCTTCGATCGGCAGTGGACGCAGACGTTTGACCACAACAGCTCGGTTACGTACCTGAGCGCGCTCGTTCTCGGCCACAACCGTTTCCGGATCAATATCGGTGCTGTGCGTGGCGACGATGCTGGCGAGTTTCTTGAACCAGAAGCTCGCCGTTTGCGTGAGCACTTTGCCTTTACCCGGAATCGGATCCGGCAGGATCACATCAAAGGCCGAGAGGCGGTCGCTACTAACGACGAGCAGCTTGTCGTCACCGACAGCGTAGATATCACGCACCTTGCCCTTGGCGATCAGGGGTAGGCTTTTGATGGTCGATTCAAACAAAGCTTCAGGCATGAGAATTACCGGTAAGAATTAACGAACGACCTGGTTCAGTTTGCCTTCGGCGTAATGAAGGGCCATTACGTCGAGCGGAATCGGTTTGATCTTGCTGGCCTGGCCGGCGCAACCAAAGGCTTCAAAGCGGGCTTCGCAAACCTTCATGGCGGCTTCGCGAGCCGGTTTGAGGTATTCGCGCGGATCGAACTTGGTTGGGTGCTCGACGAAGAAACGTCGGATCGCGCCAGTCATGGCTAGGCGAATATCGGTGTCGATGTTGATTTTGCGCACGCCGTGCTTGATGGCTTCCTGGATTTCTTCAACCGGAACGCCGTAGGTTTCTTTCATGTCGCCACCGAATTCACGGATCTCGGCCAGCAGTTCCTGCGGAACAGACGACGAACCGTGCATGACGAGGTGGGTGTTCGGGATGCGGGCGTGAATTTCCTTGATGCGCCAGATGGCCAGGATATCGCCGGTGGGCTTCTTGGTGAACTTGTAGGCGCCGTGGCTGGTGCCGATGGCGATGGCCAGGGCATCACATTGCGTTGCCTTGACGAAATCAGCGGCCTGATCTGGATCAGTCAGCAGCTGCTCCATGGTCATGGTGCCTTCGGCGCCGTGGCCATCTTCCTTGTCGCCGGTCATGGTCTCAAGCGAGCCGAGCACACCGAGTTCGCCTTCGACCGAGACGCCGATACTGTGCGACAGTTCAACGACCTTGCGGGTGACATCGACGTTGTATTCGAATGACGCAACGCTCTTGCCGTCTTCTTTCAGCGAGCCGTCCATCATCACCGACGAAAAGCCGGAGCGGATGGCGCCCATGCATACGGCTGGGCTCTGCCCGTGGTCCTGGTGCATGACGACCGGGATTTCCGGATAAGCTTCCAGTGCGGCTAGAATCTGGTGGCGCAGGAAGGGCTCGCCAGCGTATTTACGAGCACCGGCCGAAGCCTGCATGATCACTGGCGCATCCAGCTTTTTGGCGGCTTCCATGATGGCCCAGACCTGCTCCATATTATTGACGTTGAATGCAGGCAGGCCGTAATTGTGTTCGGCGGCGTGATCAAGAAGTTGGCGTAGCGAGACGAGGGACATAGCAATCTCCGTAGGCGGTTTGCCG
>VEQD01000040.1:6400-10120 GCA_018883385.1 Rhodocyclaceae bacterium
AGGCGGCTCATCCACAACGCCGTTGCGCCGGATTCAGTCAGCGCGGCAATAGCCTTGACCTTGAGGTGATGCGCGGTCCAGATGGCGGCCATGGCGATCGATTGGTCGACGCGGGTGAAGATACGGTTGAGGAATTCGCTTTCCAGCATCACTGGATAGGAGCGCTCTGCCTCAAGGCAAATGCGAACCATGGCTTCAACAGTTTCCACCGTGTACTGGCCGCTGGCAGTTTCGGCGGAGAGCATGACGGCATCGGTGCCATCTAACACGGCATTAGCCACATCCGACACTTCGGCACGGGTAGGAATCGGTGAGTTGATCATCGATTCCATCATCTGCGTGGCGGTGATGGCGAGTTTGTTCATCTCGCGCGCCATCCGGATCATGCGTTTCTGGAGCGCTGGCACGGCCGCATCGCCAACCTCGACACCCAAGTCGCCGCGGGCGACCATGATGCCGTCCGAGGCTTCGAGAATTTCTTCGAGGTTTTCGATGGCTTCGGTGCGTTCGATCTTGGCGATGATGAGCGATTTGCCGCCAGCCTGCTTCATGAGATCGCGGGAGAGATGAATGTCGGCGGCTTCACGCGGGAAAGAGATCGCCAGGAAATCGGCGTTGATTTCGGCCGCCGTGATCATGTCGGTCTTGTCTTTGTCGGTGAGTGCTGGTGCCGAGAGGCCACCGCCCTTGCGGTTAATGCCTTTGTTGTTCGACAGCGAACCACCGACCTGAACCTTGGTATGAATCTCCGGGCCATTGACCGCTGTGACGTTTAATACGATACGGCCGTCGTCAAGCAGCAGCACGTCACCAGTATTAACGTCGTTGGGCAGTTCCGGATAGTCGAGGCCGACACGTTTCTGATTACCCAGCTTGCAGGCGGCATCTAGTATAAAGTCGGCGCCCTTAGCCAACATGATTTTTCCGTCAGCGAACTTGCCAACGCGGATCTTCGGGCCCTGGAGGTCGACCAGAATGCCAACCGGCCGGCGGTGCTGTTGGGCCAATTCACGCACGAGCTTGGCGCGGGCGCGATGATCATCGGCGGTGCCGTGGCTAAAGTTCAGGCGGACGACGTCGACGCCCGCAGCGATCAGAGCACCCAGCGACTCCGGCGATGAGCTGGAGGGGCCCAGGGTAGCAACGATCTTGGTGCTGCGGAGCATGGTGACCTCCCGGATTAACCGTTGGCGCGGGCTTCAAGCGCTTCGATGGCCGGTAGCGTTTTGCCTTCCAGGAATTCCAGGAATGCACCGCCACCGGTCGAGATGTACCCGACGTCGTCGGCAATCTTGAACTTGGCAATTGCTGCCAGGGTGTCACCGCCACCGGCAATCGAGAAGGCGTCGGAGTGGGCGATGGCCGAAGACATCATCTTGGTGCCCCCGGCAAACTGGTCATGTTCAAACACACCGACCGGGCCATTCCAGATGATGGTGCCGGCATGGGCGATGATTTCCGAGAGACGGGCCGCCGTTTTGGGGCCCACATCCAGAATACGATCGTGTGCGGTGACTTCGTCCACCGGGATTTTGTTGGCACGCGCCAGCGCCGAGACTTCATCGGCCACCACCACGTCGACCGGGAGCGGCACTTCGGCGCCACGCGCTTTCATCATGTCCATGATGGCCTGGGCTTCCTTGACGAGTTCCGGTTCGGCCAGCGATTCGCCAATGCGATGCCCGGTGGCCAGCAGAAAGGTGTTGGCGATGCCGCCGCCAACGATCAGTTGATCGACTTTTTCAGCCAGCGACTTCAGGATCACGAGTTTGGATGACACCTTGGCGCCACCGACGATGGCAACCAATGGGCGGGCCGGATTTTCGATGGCTTTTGCCAGGGCATCGATTTCGCCACCCATTAGGATGCCGGCGCAGGCCACCGGTGCGAAACGGGCGATGCCGTGCGTGGTGGCTTCGGCGCGGTGCGCCGTGCCGAAGGCGTCATTGACGTAGACGTCGCAGAGTTTGGCCATTTTCTGGGCCAGCTCTTCGTTGTCTTTTTTCTCGCCCTTATTGCAGCGACAGTTTTCGAGGAGCACCACTTCGCCCGGTTTGACGTCAAAACCGCCGTCGACCCAGTTCTGGATCAGGCGGACCGGCTTATTCAGCAGCTGACCCAGACGCACGGCCACTGGCATGAGGGTGTCGTCAGCCTTGACTTCACCTTCGGTCGGGCGCCCCAGGTGCGAGGTCACCATGACGGCGGCGCCATTGTCCAGACAATACTTGATCGACGGAATCGAGGCGCGGATACGGGTGTCTTCCGTGATGTTGCCGGCGTCGTCTTGTGGGACATTCAGGTCGGCACGGATGAACACGCGTTTGCCGCGCACATCGACATCGGTCAGCTTCTTGACATTCATGATCAGGCTCCGTGATACGAGGGATTACTTGGCACTTATTTGCAATTGATCCAGGCGCGGGCAGTGTCCAGCATACGGCAGCTGTAACCCCACTCGTTGTCGTACCAGGCGAGCACCTTGACCAAAGTCGAACCATCTTCGGCCTGAATAACGCGGGTTTGTGTAGCGTCGAAGGTCGATGAGTGTGGGTCATGGTTGAAGTCCGACGACACCAGCGGATCGTTGTTGACGGCCAGCACGTTCTTCATCGGGCCGTTAGCAGCCGCGGTCATCAGGCTGTTGATTTCATCCTTGGTGGTCGGGCGGTCGGTGGTGAAGGTCAGGTCGACCAGCGACACATTGATGGTCGGAACGCGCAGGGCGAAACCGTCAAACTTGCCTTTTAGTTGCGGCAGGACCAGGCCCACAGCAGCGGCGGCGCCCGTCTTGGTCGGGATGATGTTCTGGGCAGCGGCACGCGCACGACGCAGATCTTTGTGGCGCACATCGACGGTGACCTGGTCGTTCGTGTAGGCGTGAACGGTCGTCATCAGACCAGACTTGATGCCAACGTTGTCCGACAGGATCTTGGCGACCGGGGCCAGACAGTTGGTGGTGCACGAGGCATTCGAAACGACCGTCATATCGCCCTTCAGCACATCAGTGTTGACACCGAAAACCACGGTAGCGTCGACATCGTCGCCGCCCGGTGCCGAGATCAGCACCCGCTTGGCACCTTGATCGAGCAAGGCTTGCGCCTTGACCTTCGAGGTGTAGGCGCCAGTACATTCCAGCACCATGTCGACCTTATGGTCAGCCCAGTTGATGGCTCTCGGATCTTTGGTCGAATAGAAGGCAATTTTCTTGCCGTCGATGATGATGCAGTTTTCGCCTTCAGTTTCCACCGAGGTACGGAAGCGGCCATGCGTGGTGTCGTACTTCAGCAGGTGGGCGTTGGTCTTCAGATCACCCGAGGCATTGATGGCGACCAGGTTGAACTCTTTCTGCAGGCCCAGCTCATAGATTGCGCGCAGGGTGCAGCGACCAATACGACCGAAACCATTGATAGCGACATTAATAGCCATTGTTCTTACTCCGTGTGTATGTAGATATAAGACTGCAGATTATTTTGACAGCACACCGCGCACGGTGTTGACGACGTTTTCGACGGTGAAGCCGAATTCTTTGAATAGAAGCCCGGCCGGTGCCGATTCGCCGAAGCGGGCGAGGCCGATGACGGCACCGTCCAGGCCGACATACTTGTACCAGCCATCCGGATGGCCGGCTTCGATCGCGATGCGCGGTAGACCGGCGG
Source organism: Rhodocyclaceae bacterium (assembly GCA_018883385.1). GTDB lineage: Bacteria > Pseudomonadota > Gammaproteobacteria > Burkholderiales > Rhodocyclaceae > Fluviibacter. The sequence continues at coordinate 10,060 of VEQD01000040.1, forward strand.
GCAGCACCTGATCGCGCCAGGCTTTGTCTTGTTTATCGAAGGTGGTGGTCGATGGCATCGA
>VEQD01000072.1 GCA_018883385.1 Rhodocyclaceae bacterium
ATGATCAGCCAAGCCCCGGCAAAAATCATGATGGTTCTCAAGACGATCGCGCCGAGAACGCCGTAGATCAGTACACGTCGCTGAAGTTCCGGTGGGATTGAGAAAAAATTGAAAAGCATTAGCCAGACAAACACATTGTCGACCGCCAATGATTTCTCGATCAGGTAGCCCGTAATGAATTCGAGGGCTTTCTCATCAGCCAATGCTTCTAGTCCCATGGCTTTGAGGTAAAACCACAGTCCCGTTGCAAACAGCAGTGACAAAATCACCCAGATTACGGACCAGAGCGCTGCCGTACGAATCCCCATCCGACGGGCGTTGCCGCCGCCCAGCCGAAGATCTACTGCAAGCATCAACACGACGATGGTAATGAAGAGGCCCCAGAGCACAGGGTGGTTGATGTTCTCCATGTGATGGGGCTTCAGTGGTGACTGCTTGCCTGTCAGTTATTTGCGCCGGCTTAGTGTCTGCTTTGACTGCCGGGCTTCAAGGGATGTCGCTCCGAGACAAACTTATAGGTTTCGGCAAATCTCAGGGCTTTGTCATGATCATGGCTTTCAATGGCATGTTCTATATCCTCGATCACCATCTTGTGCAGACAAAGCACACCGTCTTGGGTGGTGAGCAGATTTTCTCCAATGACTACAGCCACTGACATCGGGACGTGCTCATGCTCGGCAATCGCCTCAACTTCACATTCGTAGAGGCTACTACATCCAATAAAATCGGTCTGTGACAGCACGATCTATACCTCCATATAATGAGTTAAAAAAGCATCAAGCAGATCTCGCAAGAGCTAATAGAACACTCGTATTGAGGAAATACTCAATGCAGACGTCGGTTCAGTTCATCAATGGCTAGTGCCCAGGCGCCGTCTCCAATGATTTCTTCCTTTAGAAACGCCCTCTGAGTCGGATTCCATATTGACGCCCTATACAAAGCGACTTCGTTTGGAAGCGGATGGTGCTGACTGATGAAAGCGTCAATAGAGGCGGAATCATTCTTGAGACCGAGCTGGGCGAAAAGATCTTCAAGGCTGTAATGAACTTGACTCATGGTATGGCTCCTAGACAAAACACGAATAACCAAGTAAAAAGGTAGGACACTGTTCGTCATTTGTCCAGGACAATCGCTATAAATTTTAGTTATATGACTGAGAAAAATTATATAAACCTAACCTAAGCTTGGTTTCGCACTAGAACCGATCTTTGTTCTTGGAGGTCAAGATGAATTCTCAAAACAAATGCGGATGCGGCCGCAGTCCCACCGGTTTTTGTATCGGATGGCATGCCCTATCGGAAGATGCCTACAAAAAGGCGAAGTCTGACTACGAATATGAACAGTACCTAAAACGCGCTGAGAACCTGTGGTTTAAAGATGGAAGCTGCACTGGAAGCAAATCTTCGTCTTGAATCACCACAGGTTGAGTAAATTTCTACTGTCTTAAAAGTCAAAATATGGAGAAAATCATGGATGCCATTGAAGCGATACGTCAGCGACGTGCGATCAAACACTTCGACCCTAAACATCGCCTAACAGCAGATGAAATTAAGTTGCTCCTTGATGTTGCTGCACAAGCACCATCCTCCTTCAATATTCAGCACTGGCGGATTGTTAACGTCACTGATCCAGTGTTGAGAGCGCAATTGCGGGAAGCGGCATTTGATCAAGCGCAGGTGACAGACGCTTCATTATTATTCGTCGTATGTACTGATATCAAGGCCTGGGAAAAGGATCCGCAGAGATATTGGGTTCATGCCCCTAAGGAAGCACAGGATGTTCTGGTTCCTTGGATTAACCCGTTTTACAACGGCAAGGAGCAGCTCCAACGTGATGAAGCTATGCGATCCGTTGGCCTTATTCTGCAAACACTGATGATTGGTGCAAAGGCCATGGGGTATGACTCTTGCCCGATGATTGGGTTTGATATTGAGAAGGTTGGGCAGCTCGTCAATCTACCAAAAGATTATGCTGTCGGCGCCATGCTGGTTATAGGTAAGGGAATTAAACCCGCATGGCCTAAGCCAGGTTTTATCCCGATGAGTGAAATGGTCATCGAGAACCGTTTCTAGAGGCGAAGTTCAATGTTGGCAAACGCAAACATGGATGAGCCTATCGTGATCGATATGATCAAGAGCGTTGGGAACTAGGATGTGCGTTGAGTCAATGATCTTGGTGTGTATCAGGTGTGTAGTGACCTAAACCAAAGAAAAAGGGGTTACATTGCTGTAACCCCTTGATTTTGGTGGGCCCCCCGAGAGTCGAACTCGGCACCAACGGATTATGAG
>VEQD01000041.1 GCA_018883385.1 Rhodocyclaceae bacterium
ACGCCCCGAATCGAATGGCGCAAGGTATTGAAGTCGGCGTGCCAAGTGGTAACGGGTTGGCACCGGGCAGTGATAAGCGGCATGCCACTTTGTTGAAACGCATCGCGCACGGTCGTTTCTTGCGGCATGGCGAGCAAGTGTGCAGCGGGAGAAAGCTCGGCCGAACGGAACGCGCTGGCCATTTCATGAAAGGTGCCATCCACCAGCGTGGTCAGCCACAGGTGCGCGCCCGGCTTCAATACACGCATGGCTTCGTCTAAGGCATGGCTTACATGGCACCATTGCCAGGCCAAGCTCGACATATACAGATCGATGGATGCATTGGCCAACGGTAAATGCTCCAGATCGCCGTTGATGGCGAGCGCATCACTCGCGCTTGAGTACTGCTTTAACATGGCTTCGGCAAAGTCGACGCCCAATAAGGTGGCGTCGGGGTAGGTCCGCTGCAGTTGGTGCAAGCAATAACCTGTGCCGCAACCTGCGTCGAGGATGTGGCCTGTAAAGTTTGAAGGAAGTGCGGCGTGCATGTCCTGAATCAACTGATCGGCCACTTGCTGTTGCAGTCGGGCACTGGCTTCGTAGACACTCGCCGCGCGATTGAAACTTTGGCGTACCGGGTGCGTACTCATGCATGCTGCTCCATGAAGCCGTGTAGGCGATCAGCGATCTGCCGGGCGTGCGTTAGCGGTAGTGCATGACTTGCATCTTTGATCATCTCCAGTGGCGCGTTCAAAGCCTCAGCGAGCCATGCCGCTGCTGCGACGGGAACAACCGCATCTTGCGCCCCGTGAATGAGCTGCGATGGGGTAGTGACCGAACTTACGCTGGTGCGGAGATCGATATTTCTTAAAAGTTGGAGTCCGGCGGCAAGCTGAGCTGGGTCACCGTCATTGCAATGGTGAAGTGCTTCCGTCAGCACCCGGTCACGGCTGGCGGCGGCATCGCCGTGGCGGATCAGCATGGAGAACCGTTTGAGCAAGGCTACAGGGTTCTCTGCCAGGCGTTGGTCAAAATCATCGAGGAGCGATGCGGGTTGGCCGAGTGCCCAGTCGTCGCGATTCATAAAGCAAGGGGTACTCGCCATCAGCGAAAGCGACGCAATGCGTTCCCCCATTGTATGGCTTAGTGCCAAAGCCAGCTCACCGCCCAGCGACCAGCCGACAAGGTGTGCGCGTTCCGGGATCATCGGTATGAAGGCTTCGATGGTCTGACTCAGGCTACCCGAAGTGAGCGGAAGTTTGGGCGCCAGTAGTTGGTCGCGATTGATCCCGTGACGTACCAGCGCATCGATGAGGGGTGTCCAGATGGCGGGGGTAAACCCCCAGCCATGCAGCAGGATGATCTTGGCGGTCTGAACGCTCATACAGCCTTGGCCAGGGCGTCCACAAGCCCGGTGATATGTCCCGGCGTATGGGCGGCCGAGAGTGAGATGCGTAAACGGGCCGAACCAACGGGGACCGTTGGCGGCCGAATCGCCGGTACCCAGTAGCCCTGTTCCAGGAGCTTGGCGGCTACCGCCAGCGTTTTGACGTTATCCCCAATCACCAGGGCCTGGATGCCAGTGCGCGATGGCACCAGTTCAAACGGAAGGTTCAGCGTTGTGATGCCTGCGCGCAGCTCGGCAATACGGCGTTGCAACTGCGCGCGGCGCTCGTCACCCTGCAAGATCTGCTCGAGCGCGGCCAGAAGTGCGCCGGCAATCATCGGGCTGGCGCCCGTGGTGTAGATATAACTCCGGGCACGCTGAATCAGCCATTCGATAACGTTCGCCCCGGCGGCCACAAAGGCGCCGGAAACTCCGGCTGCCTTGCCCAAGGTGCCGATCATGATCAATTGCGGATGGGGCGGCAGGCCGGCGTCGGCAATACTGCCTCGGCCTTGTGGCCCAATGACACCTAAGCCATGGGCATCATCAACGATGAGCCAGGCATCGTATTGCTCGGCAAGTGCCATCAACGCCGGTAGCGGTGCTTCGTCGCCATCCATGCTGAAGACACTGTCGGTGACGATCAGTCGCGTGCCGCCTGATCCGACGGGTGTGTTTTTTAACTTGTTGGCGAGATCGTCAAGGTCAATATGCTGATAGCGCACATGTTGTGCACGGGAGAGCAAGGCGCCGTCGATCAGCGAGGCATGATTCACCTTGTCGGCGAAGATCACATCGTGGCGATCAGCCAGTGCAGTGAGCACCCCCAGATTGGCCTGAAAGCCGGAAGGAAAAAATAGCGCCGCCTCACGCTGGGCAAACTCGGCCAGACGTTGCTCGAGCGTTTCGAAGATGGCAAGGCGACCGCTCACGAGTTGCGAAGCGCCAGCGCCCACGCCCCACTGTTCAATGGCGGCGATGGCACCTTGCTTGAGTGCCGGGTCGTTTGCCAGACCCAGGTAGTCGTTGCTGGCAAAAGCGACCAATGGGCGACCCTGGAGCACCACCTCCGGGCCGCACGCGTTGTCCGGCGTGCGCCGCACGCGCTTCAGAAAAGCGGCATCCAGTTGCGCGAGTTCGCGGTCAATATCACTCGGCGTCATGGGTCTAGCAGGTCGCGGCCAGCGTATCGTTCAGCGCGCCCAAGGCCTGGTCCGCCATCCAGTCGGCGTCTTCGGTGCGCAGCACATAGGGCGGCATAAGATAGATCGTGTTCCCCAAGGGGCGCATGAGCAACCCACGCTGTAACGCCTGGGCATAGAAGCGACGATTGAAGTCTGGCAGATCAGTGACGACATCGGCCGCCCAGATCATGCCACGATGACGGAAGTGGTTGATGCGGGCGTGGCCTGCGATGGCACGCAGGCGTTGGGTGATGTGGGCGCTGAGCTTGCGATTGGCACTGAGGACATCGTGCGTATCGAAGATGTCGAGCGTGGCCAGGGCGGCGCGGCAGGCTAGCGGGTTTCCGGTGTACGAATGCGAGTGCAGAAAGCCGCGGCGCGTATCGTCGTGCCAGAACGCTTGATAGATCGCTTCGCTACACAGCACCACCGAGAGGGGAAGATAGCCACCCGTGATGCCTTTGGAGAGGCAGAGCAGATCGGGGCGAATGCCCGCTTGCTCGTGGGCGAAGAAGCTGCCGGTGCGACCAAAGCCGACGGCAATTTCGTCACAGATCAGATGCACCTGATGCTGATGACAGAGTGCCCGTACGCGCTTTAGATACTGCGGGTCGTGCATGGCCATTCCGGTGGCACACTGCACCAAGGGTTCAACGATGATGGCAGCAATTTTGCCGTCGCGTTCAATGAACAGCGCTTCGAGCGCATCGGCGGCACGGTTCGCCACATCGATGGCGGTTTCGCCAGGTTGCGCCAAACGGGCATCCGGTGAGGGTGCCAGGTGTACATGTTCGTTGCGAATCAGCGGCGCATATGCCTCACTAAATAAAGGGATGTCGGTGACCGACAAAGCACCCACAGTCTCGCCGTGATAGCTGCCTGCCAGGCAGACGAATTCGCGTTTTTCGGTATGACCGGCGTTCTGCCAGGCATGAAATGACATCTTGAGTGCAATCTCGGTGGCACTGGCGCCATCGGAGGCAAAAAATGCATGGCCAAGTGTGCCACCCGTTTTAGCCGAGAGGCGCTCGGCCAATTCTACGGCCGGGGCATGCGTAAAGCCGGCGAGCATCACGTGCTCGAGGCGACTCAGTTGCTCCGTGATGGCTGCATTAATCTGCGGATTGCCGTGCCCAAACAGGTTCACCCACCATGAACTGATGCCATCGAGATAACGCTTGCCATCAAAGTCTTCGAGCCAGACGCCTTCGGCCCGCGCGATGGGCACCAGCGGTAAGGCGGGATGCTGCTTCATCTGTGTGCAGGGATGCCAGACCGAATTGAGGCTGCGTTGCAGCCACGTGCTGTTATGGCTCATCTTAATGTAGGGTGCTGGGCTGGTCTGCCACTGATTCCGGCATTTCCAGATGGGCCAGTTCGCCATCGGCGTTGGCGTACATCGGACCACCGCAGTCTTCACAGAATTCCATGGGGAAGCGGTGGTCATGGCTCACGATATCGGTGACACCCGCGGCACGCAGCACCTGTTCGATTTCGGCGACCATATCGGTCTGTTCGTCTTCGACGCCTAGCAGCGGCCACACGACGCCATGATAGAGGACATCATCATTGCGTGGCCCCAAGGCAATGCGAAACTCTTCCAGTCGCTGCGCGTGAAATGGGCCGATGGTCGCGCGCAGTTTTTCTGGCGGGAGATTGACGACCTCATGCAGAAAATTGATGCAGGCATGAATCGAATGCGGGCGAGAGGCGCGGTCGGCCGACGCGCAGGCGGCATGGAAAGAATCAGGCAGCAGGGCAGTGATTCGGCAGCCCGCAAGCAGGGGCTCGAGCTTTGGTTGGCTGGTATTGGCCCACAGGCGCTCGATGTCAGAGCGGTCGTTCGTCTGTGCACTGCCGCTGGCGGCACGGGCCTCTTGCCAACGAAAAATCGCTTCGCCCTTGGGGACGGCAACGGCAGCAATCAGATAACGGGTGTCAGACAGAAAATGGTTTGTTTCTTCACGCGCTTGCTCGTGTAATGCGGCTGCCTTGTCCTGTGTCAGGGCGTCGGCCAGGCGACGCGTGAGTTGTGCCAGCTGGGTGAATTCGCGCGGGATCTGATCGGGGCCGACCAGCATGCCCAGCGTGGTGACCCGTGCATGTCGGGTCAGGACGGTGTTCTTGAGCATCTCGCCCAGCACCAGTTGATCTTTTTTTGAGAGTACCGGCGCCGGAATCGCATAACGCGACCAGGTCAGCAGCGGGCACGCAATGAGCAATACTTCGTGGGGTTTGCCGTCGATGATGGTGGTGGTCGTTTCAACCGCCGACTCGATGGTGTCCATGAGTGCATCGTGCCCCACGGGCTCGCTTTCGCTCAGACGATTCAGCACGGTATTGAGTGCCTCGTCGTCTTCGTCGGCCAGCAGCTGTTCTACCAAGGCTTGCAGGCGTTCGAACCAGTAGGTGCGTTCAATGCGGCTGCCGGCTTGGGCAAGACCGGTCGCAAGCCAGCTGAGCTGAGCCATTTCGCGCGACAGGCGCGGGCGGGATCCGTAGGGTGGGCGCTTCATTTCAGCATTTTACCAAGCTGCAAGGCGGATTCGCGGTTCTGGCCGATCCATTGGTAAGATAAGCACCTGCCCGCCGTTCCCGTTTTAACCTGCTTGTTGGAACCCGATCATGCTGTTTTTGCTGTCGCCCGCCAAATCACTGGATTTTGAGCCTGTTGCCCAGGACGTGCCCCACACCATGCCGCGTTTTATCAAACAGGCCGAGCCTCTGATCGAGATCTTGCGTCAAAAGTCACCCGCGCAGATCGCTGAACTCATGAGCCTCAGCGACAAGCTGGCGGTACTCAACGTGACCCGTTACGCCGATTGGTCGCCCAAACATACCCAACCGCACGCCAAACAGGCCATTCTGGCGTTTAACGGGGATGTTTACGAGGGTCTGGATGCACCCAGTCTCAACCCAAAGCAGCTGACTTACGTGCAGGATCACGTGCGGGTGCTGTCGGGTCTGTATGGCGTTTTGCGGCCGCTGGATCTGATGCGCCCTTATCGACTGGAAATGGGCACCAAGCTGGCCAATCCGGCCGGCAAGGACTTGTACGCCTGGTGGCGCGAGAACAATACGGCCGCCGTTTTGGAAGACCTCAAGGTGGCTGGGCAGCCACTGGTCAACACCGCCTCGGATGAGTACTTCAAGTCGGTGGACCGTAAAGCCTTGGAGAAGGCCGGGGTCACGATCATCGATACGGTGTTCGAAGACTGGAAAGACGGCAAGTTCAAGATCATCAGCTTCTATGCCAAACGCGCCCGGGGTCTGTTTGTGCGCGCGGCGGCCGAAGGTGGTTGGAAAAAAGCGGCCGATCTGCAGCGATTTGATGCAGAGGGTTATGAATATACCCCCGCTGCGTCGACCGACAGCTGCCTGGTTTTTCGTCGCCGTCAGGCCTGATGCCACTCGAGCAGTCGTTGCATGGCCTGCTCCGGCGGCAAGATCGCAAAGGGGCAGGGGCGGTTGCGGGCTTGAGCCAGCTTGAGCACCAGGTTGTCGCGACTGATCAGCATATTGGCATGCCCTGCCAACGCGAGTTCCAGAAACATCTGGTCGTCGGGGTCGCGGCACTTGGGCAGCGGGCGCATGTTCGGCGTGATGGTTGCGGTCACCCGCGTCACGCACGCGCGGTAAGCGTCAAACACCCGTTGGCGACCGCGCGGGTCGAGCTTGAATTGCCGGTAGCCGGTCACACGTGCCAGTTCGGCCAGCGTTTGGTCGTTTGCCAGACAAATGACCGCGCCGGATTCAAGCGCGGCCATCAGCGGCGCGAGCGCTGGTGCTGCGAAGTGGAACAGATCCATGACCACGTTGGTGTCGAGGACCAGGCGGGGGGGCGCCGTGGTGACGGCGATGTCTGAAGTGACCAATTCAGTCCGCTCCATCTGCGAACGTTGTGGTGCCTGCTGCGCCAGCTATCGAGTCGATTTTCATCCCTCGGAACTGGCAAAGATTGCCGGTGGCGCAGGCGTTCCAGTCGCGATGGCGATACCGCTGACGCCCAAGCTGATGCGCATGAAAGGTACCGACGATGTCGCGCCGCGGTGCATTGCGTTGCAGGGGGAGATCGGCCGCCAGGTAGGCTGCTGTATCTACGAGCACCGTCCCTCGCCCTGCCATGAGTTTAATCCCTGGGCGGCACTGGGTATGGTCGATGCGGCCTGTGATCGTGCGCGTCTGCGCCACGGCCTGCGGCCGCTTTCCGAGCTGCAAAAGTCCGAGCTGCAAGCGATTTCTAAACCAGCTTGAGCAGGTCGGCGTACGCCGTTTCAAACTGGGCAAGCCCGGCGTTTTGGAGTTCCTGACCCACCTGTTCCAGATCGATGCCCAGCGCGTTGACACCGGCCAGCTGCGCGTGCGCTGCGTGGACGTCTTGGTCCAGCCGGTGTGCCACCTGACCATGATCTCGGAAGGCGGCAAGAGTCGCATCCGGCACGGTGTTGACGGTTTGCGGCCCAATGAGTTCATCGACGTAGAGGGTATCCCGATAGGCCGGATTCTTGACCGAGGTCGAGGCCCACAGCAGCCATTGCGGTTTGGCGCCCAGTGCCAATAGATCGGCCATGTTGCCGGCCAGGTCGGCCTGCCATTCTTGGTAAGCCGTCTTGCAGAGTGCGATGGCCGTTTTGCCTTGCAGTGCAGGCGGTAGCTTTGGGTCGAGGATGTTGTCGGTACGGCTGACAAAGAAGCTGGCGACGGAGGCCACCGCACCGATGCACTCAGGCGTACCCGCCTGTTGGCAGTGCGCCACCCAGCGCCGCAGTCCGGCCTGATGCGCCGCCTGCACGGCCGCGAGTTGCTCGTGCGAAAAAATCAGCGTCACGTTCACATTGATCCCGCGTCCGATGGCCTCGGTGACCGCTTGGCAGCCGGCTGGTGTTGCCGGGATCTTGATCATGGCATTCGGGCGGTCGATGGTCTTCCAGAGACGCACCGCTGCGGCGAGCGTGCCTTGTGCATCATGCGCCAGGGTGGGAGAGACCTCGAAGCTTACATAGCCCTGAGCGCCGTCTGTGGCCTCCCAGATTGGGCGAAACAGATCGCAAGCGGCCTGGATATCGGGCAGTACTACCGTTTCGAAACGGATTTCCGGATCGGCTTCCGCGGTTCGCGCTGCCGCAATGGCCGGGCCGTAGGCGGGGTCTTTGCTCAGCGCCTGCTGGAAGATCGCCGGATTGGAGGTCAGACCCGCCACTTTATGATCGCGAATCCAGGCGGCAAGCGTGCCGCTTTCAATCAGCGCCCGCGATAGGGTATCCAGCCAGATTTGCTGGCCGAGTTGGGTCGTGGCGGCAATACGGCTGGTAGCTTGTGTGCGGTTGGTCATGGCGGTTTTGGGGCTAAAACAAGGAGCGGTCAGCTTCGTGTAAGACTAAAGGCGAATTATTGCGTAATTACGGGGTTGCTCCGAAATCATCTTTTATCGATGAGGCGGATCTGACCCCGTTAGATGTAATCCGATTTTTATCATAAAAAAACGGGTGCAGCGCAGGTTGCGCCCTTGATAAGCATGCCAGAGGAGGCGCGTCACTATGGGCAAGTATCAGGATTTCCACAAGCGTTCAATTGAGAACCGCGATGAGTTCTGGGGCGAACAGGCCAAACTGGTTGAATGGAAGGAGCCGTTCACCCAGGTCTGCGATTATTCGCGCCCACCCTTCGTCAAGTGGTTCGTGAATGGCAAAACCAATCTCTGCTACAACGCTGTCGATCGCCACGCCGCCGCGCGCCCAAATGATCGTGCGCTGATTTACATCTCGACAGAAACCGACGAAGAGCGCATCTACACCTGGGCTGAGCTGCAACGTGAAGTCGAGCGCATGGCCGCAATCCTGAAGAGCCAGGGTGTGGGCGAAGGCGATCGCGTTCTGATCTACATGCCGATGATTCCGGAAGCCATCTTCGCGATGCTGGCCACCGTGCGTATCGGCGCCATCCACTCTGTCGTGTTCGGTGGTTTCGCCGCCGGTTCACTGGCAACCCGTATTGATGATGCCAAGCCGAAAGTCATGGTTACGGCCGATGCCGGTATGCGTAACGGCAAGCCAGTACCCTACAAGCACCTCGTTGATGAATCGCTGAGCCTGGCCGAGTTCCCGCCGGCCAAGGTCATCATCGTTGACCGCGGCCTGGACAAGGGTTTCCCGCGGGTTGCCGGCCGTGACGTTGATTACGCCGAACTTCGTGCCCAAAACATGGATGCCCAAGTGCCGTGCGTCTGGGTCGAGTCGTCGCATCCGTCTTACATCCTCTACACCTCGGGCACCACGGGCAAGCCGAAGGGCGTGCAGCGTGATACTGGCGGTTACCTCGTGGCGCTGGCCGCCTCAATGAAGCATATCTACCTGGGCGGCCCGGGTGAGACCTTCTTCTCGACCTCCGATATCGGCTGGGTCGTGGGTCACTCCTACATCGTTTATGGTCCGCTGATCGCCGGCATGGCCACCGTGGTATACGAAGGGACCCCGCTGCGTCCGGATCCGGCCATCTGGTGGCAGATCGTCGAAAAGTACAAGGTCAATGTCATGTTCTCGGCACCCACTGCTGCCCGCGTGCTCAAGAAGCAGGATCCGGCCTACATGAAGAAGCATGATCTCTCCAGCCTGAAGCACATCTTCATGGCGGGCGAGCCGCTGGACGAGCCAACTCACGAATGGTTCATGGGCGAGCTGAACAAGCCCGTGATTGATAACTACTGGCAGACCGAAACCGGCTGGCCGATGATTGCCGCTGTGCCGGGCGTTGAAAAGACCCCGATCAAGTACGGTTCGCCATCGTTCCCAGTCTATGGCTACGACCTGCGCATCTTCCGTGAAGATGGCACCGAGTGTGGTCCGAACGAGAAGGGTATCGCCGCAGTGGTACCGCCAATGCCACCGGGCTGTCTGTCGACGGTCTGGGGTCAAGACGAACGTTTCGTCAGCACCTATTTCAGCCTGTTCAAAGACCCGCTGGTCTACTCGTCGTATGACTGGGCGATTAAAGACGATAACGGCTACTTCACCATCCTGGGCCGTACCGATGACGTGATCAACGTTGCCGGTCACCGCCTAGGCACCCGCGAGATCGAAGAAGCTGTCCAGAACCACAAGGCGATTGCCGAAGTGGCCGTGGTCGGTGTCGAAGACAAGCTCAAGGGCCAGGTGCCCATCGCCTTCGCCGTCGTCAAGGACGCTGGTGTGGTGGATACCGCCGACAAGGTCAAGGCGCTCGAGAAGGAAGTTATGGGCACCGTCGATGGCATCCTGGGTGCGATCGCCCGTCCGGGCCGTGTCTACTTCGTCACCGCATTGCCGAAGACCCGTTCGGGCAAGATGCTGCGTCGTTCGCTGCAGGCATTGGCCGAAGGCCGTGATCCGGGCGATCTGACCACCATCGACGATCCGTCGACCATTGAAAACATCAAGAAGCTGGTTGCTGCTGGCTAACT
>VEQD01000042.1 GCA_018883385.1 Rhodocyclaceae bacterium
TGGAGGCGCGAGCCGGAGTCGAACCGACCTACACGGATTTGCAATCCGGTGCATAACCGCTTTGCTATCGCGCCGCTGTCAGAACCGGGGTTCTGACTAAAAAGGGAAAGCGGATGCTTTCCCTTTTTATTGAAACTGGAGCGGCAGAAGAGTCTCGAACTCTCGACCTATACCTTGGCAAGGTATCGCTCTACCAACTGAGCTACTGCCGCGAACAGGTCGAAATTATATAGAGACTAGGACTTGCGGTCAAGCAAACCCCTGCCCCGAATTCCGGACTTAACTACCCTCCCTCAGATCTGGCCAGGCTACGTATAGGTAGTAGGCCATGGACCAGAGCGTCAGAATCGCGGCCACCCAGATCAATAGCGTCCCCCAGAAGATCATGTCCAGTCCAGCCACAATCCCGCCATCCAGCAACATGGGTATCGCCCCTAGCTGTGCGGTAGTTTTGAGTTTACCGATCATGTTGACGGCCACGCTCTTGCGTTTGCCCATACTGGCCATCCACTCGCGCAAGGCCGAGATGGTGATTTCACGTCCGATAATGATGATTGTCACCAGTTCGCTAACGCGGCCATCGGCGACCAGCAGCACGAGTGCGGTGGAAACGATCAGTTTATCGGCGACCGGATCAAGAAAGGCACCGAAATTCGAGGTCTGATTCCATTTGCGCGCCAGGTAACCATCCAGCCAGTCCGTCACGGCAGCAATGATAAAAAGGGAAGCCGATAGCTGGTTACGGGTGCCCGCTTCCAACGGCAGCACGCCCGGCACAAAGGCCAGAATCAGCAACGGAATACAGGCAATACGCGCCCAGGTCAGAAACAGCGGCAGGTTCATCATGGCCATTATTATCAGCGATCTTGCAGTGCCGCGTGAACTCTTTGCGCCAATTCTTCGCTCATGCCGGGCACAGCAGCAATCGCCTCCACGCTGGCGACCTTCATCGCCGAAACACTGCCAAAGCAGGTCATGAGGGCCTTACGCCGCTTGGGACCGATACCAGCAATGTCGTCGAGTCGAGAACCGATTCGCGCCTTCTGGCGACGGCCACGATGACCCGTCAACGCAAAGCGGTGCGCTTCGTCGCGTATCTCCTGTACCAGATGCAGCCCGGGATCATCTGCATCCAGGTGGAGCGGTTCACGGCCATCGGCAAACACCAGTGATTCCAGTCCAGGCTTCCGCCCCAACCCCTTGGCCACGCCCACGAGCGGCATATCGGCCAGCCCCAGCTCGCTCAGGGCTTCCAAAGCCTTGGCCACCTGACCCTTGCCGCCATCGATCAGCAATAGGTCGGGTCTGACTGCTTCGACCCCCTGCTCATTGGGTTTGTAGCGCCGGTACACCGCTTGGTGAATCGCCGCGTAATCATCGCCGGGTGTAATGTCAGTAATATTGAAGCGACGGTATTCGGCGCGACGCATTCCCCCGCCCTCCTTCTGATCGCTTATCCAGACGACACAACTGGCTACGGTTGCTTCACCCTGTGTGTGACTGATGTCAAAACATTCAATGCGGTTTAATTGATCAAGAGTGCTCCCTGCGTTCTGCAATGCCGTCAACAATGCGACCTGGCGTTTACCCTGCAGGCTCTGCATCTGGCGACGTTGCGTCAGCGCCAACCCGGCATTATTCATGGCGAGCTCTACCCATGCCTTGTGCTGGGTGAAATGCGGCAGATCCATCGGTAACGGCCGGCCGAGCACACCCGCCATGGTCTCGACCACCGCCTCATCGACCGGTGCGTTAACAAGGACCTTGCCCGGTGCCGGATGTACCGCATAGTGTGATTCGATAAATGCCGATAGGACCTCACTCAACGTAGCTTGTTCCAGCTGATTGGCGTTATGCGGAAATTGCGGTCGATCGCCCAGATGCCGCCCACCACGGACCATCGCTAGATTGACACAAAGACTACCGCCCTGCTCCACGGCCACGATGATGTCGATGTCTTCGGCCTGATGACTATCCATGATCTGGGTATCACGGATGTGATGTAAAGCCTGTATCTGATCGCGGAACGAAGCTGCCTGTTCGAACGCCAGTCGTTCCACAGCTTGCTCCATCAACCCGGTCAATCGCTGGATAATTTCCTGATGACGCCCCTGTAGGAACATCGAGGCCGCACGCACATCTTCGGCGTAATCCGCTTCACTGATGCGTCCCACGCAGGGACCGGAACAGCGTTTGATCTGATAGAGCAGGCATGGTCGCGTCCGGTTGTTGAACACCGAGGCTTCGCAGGTGCGCAGCCGAAAGATCTTTTGCAGCAGATGCACCGCCTCACGTACCGACCAGGCATTGGGATAGGGTCCGAAATAATTCGCATTCGGCGAGAGTGAGCCCCGATGCAGGCCGATCATGGGCCAGGTCTCACGTGTCAAGCGGATGTACGGATAAGACTTATCGTCACGGAAAAGAATGTTGTACTTCGGTGCCAGTTCCTTGATGAGATGGTTTTCCAGCAGGAGCGCCTCGGACTCCGACGGTGTGGGTGTCACCTCGAGCTTTACGACCTTGCTCACCATCAACGCGATACGGGGGCTGCTCAGATTCTTGGCAAAGTACGAGGAAACCCGGCTTTTTAGATTACGGGCTTTGCCGACGTAGAGTACCTGACCATCCTCGGCAAGAAAGCGGTACACCCCCGGCCGTTCAGGCAGCGTTCGTACCTGATCCTGCAGGGGGTGGTTCATGATGTTTTAGAGCGCCTGAATCAGCTTAAGCGCGGCCTGATAATCCGGGTGGGCATCGAGCTGCGCACGGGTCAGCGGACGATCCGTACCAAGACCGGGCTCGCCCAGCAGATTCGGGATCCGGGCGGCCCGTTTCGGTTGTGCCTGCGGTTTCCATTCGGCGATCAGTTGATCCACAAAATCCGGCTTGTTACAAACCAGTAATACATCACAACCCGCATCCCATGCGGCATTGGCGCGGTCGACGATGTTGCCGGCAACACTGGCGCCCTCCATCGACAGATCATCGCTGAAGATGATGCCTTCGAACTGACACTCGAGACGCAGCTTCTCCAGCCAGCGCGGCGAAAATCCGGCTGGCCGCTCGTCCAGTACCGGGTAAATCACGTGCGCCGGCATTACGGCATCCAGGGCCAGTTCATGATAGGGCTGCATATCCGTTTCGATTTCGGCCATGCTGCGCTCATCAACGGGAATGGCCACGTGCGAATCGGCCTCGACCCAACCGTGACCCGGAAAGTGCTTGCCGCACGACCCCATGCCACCCTTGCTCAAGCCACGGATCAGCGCCGTTGCGAGACGCGACACAATTTGCGGATCCTTGGAAAAGCTGCGGTCACCAATCACGCCGCTACGTCCCCAGTCCAGATCCAGCACCGGGGTAAACGAAAAGTCGACACCGTGGGCACGTAATTCAGTGGCCAGCACTAGACCCACGGCTTCTGTGGTGTTCTCGGCAGCAATCTTGTCTTTAGCGAACAACTCACCCAACACGCGCATCGCCGGCAGACGGGTGAAACCTTCGCGGAAGCGTTGGACCCTCCCCCCTTCATGGTCTACGGTGATTGGCAGCGGCGGGTGACGTAGTTGCGAGATTTCCTGTGTCAGCGCGGAGAGCTGTACCGGGTCTTTGTAGTTACGTGAAAAAAGAATCACGCCACCCACCAACGGGTGCTGTAGTCGACGCCTGTCGGCCTCGGTGAGGACCAGACCCGACACGTCAATCATCAGGGGACCATAAGTGCTCATAGACTCTCCACAACAACAAAAGCAAGCGCATGATTCACCTCATCGGAAATCGACAAATGAACCTGCAGGGAACGCTGGCGAATCCACTCCTCCAGCGCGGCATCAAAACTGAAAAACGGTTTACCCAGTACATCGTGTTCCACACGAATGGCCGGCAACAACACGGGCGCCCTTAGACCCGTCCCAAGGGCTTTGGCCAAGGCTTCTTTAGCGGCAAAACGTTTGGCGACGAAGCGCTCACGGGAAGATGCCGCTTCGGCTTCGCGCACTTCGACCGGGTGCAAGAGGTGCGCCAGACCACGTTCGGGATGGCGGGTCAGTAACTGTTCGATACGCTGAACAGACACAATGTCGGTGCCGATACCGCGAATCATCAACTTCAGCTCAGGCTGACGGCTTCACGCATAAGGCGTTTCATTTCTGTGACCGCCTCGCGTAGTCCGACGAACACCGAACGACTGACAATGGCATGGCCAATGTGCAATTCACGAATACCGGGTAACGCCGCAATTGGCTGTACGTTGTAATAGTTCAGCGCATGACCGGCATTAAAACGCATATCGAAGTCACAAATCCGCTTACCGGCATCGGCAACCAGCTGCAATTCGGCCTGAACAGCCGGCCGTTCAATGTCACGGCCAGCCGCATGGAATGCATGTGCATACGGACCAGTGTGCACTTCGCAGACCTGAATTCCGATCTGGCGTGCGGCATCGACTTGCAACGGATTGGCATCGATAAAAGCGCTGGTCATAATGCCGGCGTCACGCAGACGCGCGACGATTTCGGCGAGACGTTTTTTTTGCCCGACGATATCCAAACCACCCTCGGTCGTGACTTCCTGACGCCCCTCCGGTACCAGCATGGCCATTTCTGGCTGGAGTGCGCACGCAATGCTGACCATCTCGTCGGTGGCAGCCATTTCCAGATTCAGCTTGATCTGCGTCAGATCGCGCAACTTACGGACATCGTCGTCCTGGATGTGGCGACGGTCTTCACGCAAATGCACCGTGATGCCATCGGCCCCGCCAAGGTGCGCCTCGACAGCGGCCCAGACCGGATCCGGTTCATAGGTCCGACGCGCTTGGCGAAGCGTGGCGACGTGATCAATATTTACACCCAGTTCAATCATGATAAAAAGTCACAAGTCGGTCAGATCTTCAAAGAGGCGGCGACTGTGTAGCTGCCGCCCATTCAGGTAAAACGCCATCAGACTGCGCATCAGCTGTTTGCTCTCCGCGAGGCTGACCGGATCGCCAAAAGATTCGGCATCCATATCCAGCAATGTTTGTCCGCTTATTGTACCGGCCACAATCGAAGAATCCGACACCGCACGGGGTCCGGATTCCATTTCATACAAATACCGGCGATCTGTTCGAATGGCTTCACCCGCCGTGTCGTGGGTCAACATCAAGCCATAGCCCAGTTCACCCAGCAGGCGTTTTTCGAAGCTGCGGAGACACGCTGAAAAAAACGCCGCATCGGGTACCGTCGACGCCGTTAGCGCCACCAGCGTTTTGCTGTAATGATCAAAGACCTGCTCGTGGGCGTCTTCCCGGGGCAGCAGATTCAGCAACAGTTCGTTCAGGTAATAACCGCACAGCAAGGCGCGCCCCTGCAACAGGGGTTGGCCACCCTGCCACTCGGCATGGTGCAGGGTGACCACCTCGCCTTTGCCGCTCCAGGTCATCTCTAGTGGCTGGAAGGCCATCAGCACCCCCCGCATCGCTGAACGCGGCCGGCGAACACCTTTAGCCACCAAAGCGATCCGCCCATAATCCCGGGTCATCGCTTCCAGTACGAGACTGGTTTCCCGGTACGGCCGGGTATGCAAAACAAAAGCGGCCTGGCGTTCAACCTTGATGGGGCGCATGGTGAGGCTGGCCGAGCCAGTTATTCGTAACCCAGCGAGCGGAGCAGACGCTCATCGTCTGCCCAACCGGATTTGACCTTGACCCACAGCTCCAGATACACCGTACCGCCAAATAGGCGGGTCATGTCCTGACGGGCCTCGCTCGCGATCCGCTTGAGGGTCTCGCCCCCCTTGCCGATCACAATCGCCTTGTGTGATTCACGATCGACGACCACGGCAGCAAATATACGGCGTAACTCACCCTCAGTTTCGAACTTTTCGATTTCAACGGTCGTGGCATAGGGCAACTCATCACCCAACAGGCGGAAGAGTTTTTCCCGGATGTATTCGGCCGCAAGAAAGCGCTCACTGCGATCGGTCAGCGTGTCGGGGTCGTAGAGGAAACCCTGATGCGGCAAGGCCTTGCGGATCTCGCCCAGCAAGGCATCGGTTTGCGTGCCTTTTTCGGCACTCACGGGAACGACAGCAAACCAGGGGCGCACCGCCGATAGATCAGCCACAAAAGGCAACAAGGCCGCCTTATCCCTGAGCTGATCAATCTTGTTCAGCACCAGAATGACAGGTTTATCTTCGGGTAAGAGCGCCACCACCTTACGGTCCTGCTCACCATAGCGCCCCGCTTCGATGACCAGACAGATGACATCGACGTCTTGCAACGCCTGGGTGACGCCTCGGTTCATGCTGCGGTTCAGTGCGGAGCTGTGTTTGGTCTGAAAGCCCGGCGTATCGACAAAGACATATTGTGCATCGTCATCCGTCCGCACCCCCATGATCCGGTGACGCGTCGTTTGCGCTTTGCGCGAGGTGATACTCAACTTCTCACCGATGAGTCGGTTTAGCAGCGTCGATTTTCCAACGTTCGGGCGACCAACCAGGGCCACCAAACCGGCGGGTGCCAGCGGGGGCTCGTGTGGTGTCGGCAACGCACCGTTCATGATGTCCCACCCTTCTTATGACCTGTGTCAGGCAGCGCTTCCAGTTGTTGCAAGACCCATTCTGCCGCCTGCTGTTCTGCGGCGCGTCGGGTCACGCCGCTGCCACGGCCTTCCACAGAAAAAGCCGGCACCCGACACAGTACCTCAAAGGTCTGCGCGTGCGCCGCGCCTGTCACGCTCGGTGACTCATAGGTTGGTAAGGCACAACGTCGGCCTTGCAACCATTCCTGCAGACGTGTCTTGGCATCTTTGGCCGATGGCAGGCGCGCAAGATCAATCGCACGGATACGTGCACCAAAGGCAGACAGGATCACCTGTTGGGCGGCCGCAAAACCGCCGTCGCGCCATAACGCCCCATAGAGCGACTCCACCGTATCGGCCAGAATCGACGGACGATGTTGCCCACCGCTTTTAAGCTCGCCTTCACCCAGACGCAAATAGCGGCTGAGCTTCAACTCTTCTGCCACGGAGACCAGTTGATCCTGACAGACCAGATTGGCGCGAAGACGTGACAAATCGCCCTCAGGCAAATTCGGAAAGGCTTGATAGAGCGCTTCAGCAACGACAGCGTTCAGGATCGAATCGCCGAGAAACTCCAAACGCTCGTAATGATTTCGTCCGTAGCTACGATGCGTGAGTGCCTGTTCCAGCAGGGCACGATCCGCAAAGCGGTACTGAATAGCCGCTTCCAGCTCGGTGAGCACGTTCTGGCTCGGCGAGGCGTTCATATGGATCCGGGACGATCAGCGAAATGCGCCAATACGACCCATATCTCCCCAGTGGAACCAGATGAAGAAGGCTTTGCCAACAATATTGGCATCCGGTACAAACCCCCAGACACGACTGTCTTTGCTGTTATCACGGTTATCGCCCATGGCAAAGTAATGACCTTCGGGCACCTGACAGACAAAGCCGGCGCTATCGTAGCGGCACTGGTCACGGTAGGGAAAACGCACGACGTCGGGCACAAACGATGGCGCATCGCTATCGTTGAGCGTGTTGTAACTGACATCGCCGAGCGTTTCGCGGAACATGCGCGAACTCACCATTCGGTCGTTATGCAGGTAATCCGGTTCAGCGCTGCGCGGCACCGGCACGCCATTGATGCTGAGTTGTTTGTTCTGATAGCTCACCGTGTCGCCCGGTAAACCGACCACACGTTTGATGTAGTCGACATTGGGCTCGGGCGGATAGCGGAAAACCACCACATCACCCCGGGCAACAGGTTTGCCATCAACGATCTGCGTCCCCAGGATCGGCAAACGCAGACCATAGGTAAATTTGTTCACCAGAATATAGTCACCCACCTGCAGGGTAGGAATCATCGACCCGGAGGGAATCTTGAAGGGCTCGACCACAAAGGAACGAAGCGCGAACACGGCCAGAATAACCGGAAAGAGGCTGGCGCCCCACTCCACCCAGATGGGATTCTTGCTTCCCGGCGCACGGTGCTTGCGGGCGTAAAAAACATCAATCAGCCACAAAACCCCTGTCGCCAAGGTAACCAGAAACAGAATCAGTGCAAAGTTCATTCAATCGTCCCTGTTGCTACTTGCCGTCTACGCGTAATACCGCCAAGAAAGCTTCCTGCGGCACTTCCACGGTGCCAATCTGCTTCATGCGCTTCTTACCCGCCTTCTGCTTTTCAAGCAGCTTCTTCTTCCGCGAAATATCGCCGCCGTAACACTTGGCCAGCACGTCCTTGCGCATCGCCTTCACGGTTTCGCGAGCAATGATCTGCGCGCCCAGCGCCGCCTGAATCGCCACATCGTACATCTGACGCGGAATCAGTTCCCGCATCTTGCTGACGAGTTCGCGGCCACGGAAGACAGAGCTCGAACGGTGCACGATCAGTGACAGCGCATCCACCTTGTCGCCATTGATCAGCACATCGAGCTTGACCATGTCGGCTGGCCGGTACTCCTTGAACTCATAGTCGAGCGAGGCGTAGCCACGCGACACCGATTTCAGTTTGTCGAAAAAGTCGAACACTACCTCGGACAGCGGCAGTTCATAAATCATCTGTACCTGACGCCCGTGGTAACGCATATCGATCTGCGAACCGCGCTTCTGGTTACACAGCGTAATCACTGACCCCACATAATCCTGGGGCAAGAAAATAAACGCCGTGATGATCGGTTCGCGGATCTCATCGATCTTGCCAATATCCGGGAGCTTGGATGGGTTCTCGACGATGATCTGTTCACCATTGCGCAGACCCACCTCATAGACCACCGTCGGTGCAGTCGTGATGAGGTCCATGTCGAATTCGCGTTCCAGGCGCTCTTGCACAATCTCCATGTGCAACAGGCCGAGAAAGCCGCAGCGGAAGCCGAAGCCCAGGGCCTGCGACACTTCTGGTTCGAATTGCAGCGCCGCGTCATTGAGCTGGAGTTTTTCCAGCGAGTCGCGCAACTGTTCGTATTCGTTCGGTTCCACTGGATACAGGCCGGCAAACACCTGCGGTTTGATCTCCTTGAAACCTTCCAGTGGTTGGCTGGCTGGACGATCAGCCAGGGTGATGGTGTCACCGACGCGCGCCGCCTTCAGTTCCTTGATATTGGAAATGATGAAACCAACCTCGCCGGCCGATAGCTGAGGTTGCTGCTTCGATTTGGGTGTGAAGATACCGACCTGTTCACACAGATGCGTCGAGCCCGACGACATCAATTTCATTCGGTCTTTGGGTTTGAGCACGCCATCGATCACGCGTACCAGCATTACGACGCCGACATAGTTATCAAACCAGGAGTCGACAATCAGCGCCTTGAGCGGCGCATCCGGGTCGCCGACCGGCGCCGGAATCTTCTGCACGACCTGCTCGAGAATCTCATCGATGCCGATACCGGTTTTAGCACTGGCTTCTACCGCCTCGGTGGCATCGATGCCAATCACGTCTTCGATTTCAGCACGGGCATTATCCGGGTTCGCCGACGGCAGATCGATCTTGTTCAGCACCGGGACCACTTCGACCCCCAGATCAAGCGCCGTGTAACAGTTAGCGACCGTCTGGGCTTCGACGCCTTGCGACGCATCGACCACCAGCAGTGCGCCTTCGCAGGCCGAGAGCGAACGCGAGACTTCGTAAGAGAAATCCACGTGTCCGGGCGTGTCGATTAGGTTTAAGCGGTAGGTCTGGCCATCTTTGGCCTGGTAATCCAGTGCCGCCGTCTGCGCTTTGATGGTAATCCCCCGTTCTTTTTCGATATCCATCGAATC
>VEQD01000043.1 GCA_018883385.1 Rhodocyclaceae bacterium
TGCAACTTCATTACCAAATTGAAATACTTAGTCCGACACGACCTACCTGGGAGCCCTATGAAATGCTGAAGGAGTCGCTGGACGATTTAGAGTCGTATGTGTTTTGTTTGCGCAAAGCGTTTCCGAGCTTTTCAGTTCGTGTCGTTGATATGACAACGGGTAATGTTTTGAAACTCTTTAATGGTGATTTTGCTATTGAATAGGTAGCTAAAGCCCGACAAATGAAAAAGCCAACCGCTTTCGGGGTTGGCCTTTTAGGTTCACCGGCTTAATTTTGTCTGCGAGACCCCGGTAGATGCACGTCGTTATTTTAAATAAAGCGTGTGTTTCCAGCCGCCACCATCAGGCAAATGTATCGTTTCAACCCAACCCCCGACGCCGGCAAACTTGCCCGTGCCCCCAGTAATTGCACGGCGCGTCGGCGTAGATTGATCTAAGGTTGCCTTCACACTCGGATACTGAGCAATGCCCTGGATAACGACTTGGTCTTTGGTTCCGTCACCAAAAGAAAACACGGCCGAGGTGATCCGATATTCCACCCCAGTCTCAACAGCAACACCGGTTGTAGTCAGGATCCAGTCCGTCGTGACCACCGTGCCATCATTAGCTTTGGCCTCAAACTGCCATATCCGGACATCACCAATCGACTGCCCGGGCTTGCCATGATCAATAAAGGTCGGCGCTTCGATTTCCGGGTGGCTCACAACAATTTTTGTTGCGGCCATTGACATGTTGGACGCCAGAAGGATACCGCTCACCACAAGAATTTTAAAAAGGTGCATGCCAACTCCAAGAAACAAATGATTTAAACAGGTGACAGTCTACTGAAGGCCTGCCATAAAAGCATGCAGTATACGAAAAAAGGGTTGCCCCAGGGGGTACCCGGTTGAAACACCCCGGGGATATTTACGTCTTAAAGCAAGCCCTAGACCCTGGTGACCTTCCGCTTGAGTGACGCGCACCGAATCAGCGTATAGTCGTTTTGCAAAGACCAATAGCAACCGTTGATCGATGAATTTCAAAAAACTTTGGGCACGCATTAAACGCCATCCGCTATCCAAGGTTGGCCCGGGGATGGTGACCGGTGTCGCCGACGACGACCCCAGCGGCATCGTGACCTATTCGCAGGCGGGGGCGCAATTTGGCTTAAACATGCTGTGGACGATGCCGGTTGCGTACCCACTCCAGTCTGCCATTCAAGTGTTGTGCGCACAAATGGGCAGAGTCACCGGGCAGGGGTTGGCGGCAAACATTAAAACCAGCTTCTCACCAATCATTGCCTTTTTTCTCGTACTGTCGCTGCTGGTTGCAAACATTCTTAACATTGCCGCAGATATTGCTGCAATGGGAGAAGTCGCACAGCTTGTCACGGGCATTAACTGGCATGTCATGACCAGCATCTTTGTCTTTATCTCTTTAGGGCTGCAGGTATTTATGCCCTATCACCGTTATGTCTTTTATCTCAAATGGCTAACTTTGTCTCTTTTGACTTATGCAGGGGTACTTTTTACGGTTCATGTCCCCTGGAAGGACGTGCTTTGGAGCACCTTTATCCCAACCCTGTCATTGAACGCAGAGAGTGCCGCCATGGTCGTTGGCATACTGGGCACGACAATCAGTCCGTATTTATTCTTCTGGCAAGCATCTCAAGAGGTTGAAGATATGCGCATAGGCCGCAAGAAGCCTTTGCTCAGTGAGAATCGTGCTGTTGGCCAATGGGAAATCCGACGGATTCGCTGGGACACCTGGGGCGGCATGTGCTATTCGAATGTGGCTGCTTATTTCATCATCTTGGCGACTGCAGTAACACTAAACGCCGCAGGCATCCGAGACATCACTACAGCCGAGCATGCTGCGGAGGCCTTAAGACCCGTTGCCGGTGACTTGGCATATTTATTATTTGCACTGGGTATTTTGGGCGTTGGCTTAATTGCAGTTCCGGTCTTGGCCGGATCGGCTGCATATGCATTGTCTGACCTGTTAGGGTGGCAATCCAGCCTAGAGCACACAGTCATGCAGGACAAGAAGTTCTATTTTGTCATCGCGGTCAGTGTGATGGGGGCGTTGATCATCCAGTTCTCGCCGATAAATCCCATGAAAGCGCTATTCTGGAGCGCCGTCATCAATGGGGTCGTCGCGGTACCGTTAATGGTGGCCATTCTGATTTTAGCCAGAAGGCATTCGGTGATGGGTCCCTACAAGGCAAACCGACTCAACCTGGGTTTGGGTTGGTTCGCAACAGCGTTGATGGCAGCGGCTTCACTATTTATGTTGCTGGGCTGAAGGATTGCCTAACGATCTGGGTGCTGGACGTTGCGATTGTTAAAATCGTCCAGCACCTTTATTCTCAGACCAGATCAAATCGATCGGCGTTCATGACCTTGACCCAGGCTGCCACGAAATCGTCGACAAACTTTTTCTGGTTGTCGTCTTGGGCATAAACCTCTGCAATGGCACGCAGCACCGAGTTCGAACCAAAAACCAAGTCGACCCGGGTCGCTGTCCACTTGGATTTGCCGGACTTCCGATCAACGATGTCATAGCTATTGCGGCCCGTAGGCTTCCAGCTATAAGCCATGTCCGTCAGGTTGACGAAGAAATCGTTGCTAAGCACGCCTTCGCGATCAGTGAACACGCCGTGTTTGCTGCCACCCTGATTCGTGCCCAATACCCGCATCCCGCCGACAAGCACGGTCATTTCTTGCGCCGTGAGTCGCATTAGCTGAGTTCGGTCGAGCATCAGCTCTTCGGGGGTGACCACAAAATCCTGCTTGAGCCAGTTGCGGTAGGCATCGGCTACCGGTTCGAGCACATCAAAGGATTCGGCATCGGTTTGAGCTTGAGTGGCATCACCACGACCCGGTGCAAAGGGCACGGTAATATTGTAGCCACCTGCCTTGGCCGCGTGTTCGATACCCACGTTGCCACCCAGCACGATCACATCCGCCACACTGGCCCCCGTGTCGGCTGCAATCTTTTCATAGACCGCAAGCACCTTGGCCAAACGCGCCGGTTCGTTACCCACCCAGTCCTTCTGGGGCGCCAATCGGATACGCGCACCATTAGCGCCACCACGTTTATCGGAACCACGGAATGTGCGGGCGCTATCCCAGGCCGTACTGACCAATTCGCTGACCGACAAGCCACTGGTGGCGATCTTGGCTTTAACGGCATTGACATCGTAGTCTTTGCGACCAGCGGGCACCGGATCTTGCCAAATCAGATCTTCCTTCGGCACATCGGGGCCGACATAACGTACTTTTGGCCCCATATCGCGGTGCGTTAGTTTGAACCAGGCGCGCGCGAAGACTTCTGAGAAGTAAGCCGGATCCTTGTGGAACCGCTCGGAAATCTGTCGGTAAGCCGGATCCATCTTCATGGCCATATCGGCATCGGTCATCATCGGCTTGCAACGAATGCTCGCGTCTTCGACGTCGACTGGCATATCTTCGGGTTTGATATCGACGGGTTCGTATTGCCAGGCACCGGCTGGGCTCTTAGTCAACTTCCACTCGTGCTTAAGCAGCATGTCGAAATAACCGTTATCCCATTGCGTGGGCTTGCTGGTCCAGGCACCTTCGATCCCACTGGTGAGGGTATCGCGACCAATTCCGCGTGTCTTGTGGTTCATCCAACCCAGACCCTGCTCTTCCAGAGGCGCGCCTTCGGGGGCGGGTCCGAGATTGGCGGGATTACCGTTACCATGCGCCTTGCCGACCGTGTGGCCGCCGGCAGTGAGTGCAACGGTTTCTTCGTCATTCATCGCCATACGGGCAAAAGTGACACGAATGTCATGGGCAGTTTTCAAGGGGTCAGGCTGACCATCGACACCTTCTGGGTTAACGTAGATCAACCCCATCATCACTGCTGCCAGCGGGTTTTGCAGATCACGCTCGCCGGAGTAGCGGCTGCCCTCGCCACCACTCTTTTGCAGCCATTCGCGTTCCGAACCCCAATAGATGTCTTTTTCCGGGTGCCAGATGTCTTCACGGCCGAAGCCGAAACCAAAGGTCTTGAACCCCATCGACTCGTAGGCCATGTTTCCGGCAAGAATCATCAGGTCGGCCCAGCTGACCTTGTTGCCGTATTTTTTCTTGATCGGCCAGAGCAGCCGACGCGCCTTGTCGAGGTTGCCGTTATCAGGCCAGGAGTTGAGCGGTGCGAAACGCTCGTTGCCGGTGCCGGCACCCCCACGCCCATCCGCAATACGATAGGTACCTGCCGAATGCCAGGCCATACGGATAAAGAGACCGCCATAATGGCCCCAATCGGCCGGCCACCAACTCTGGCTGTCGGTCATCAACGCCTTGAGATCCTGCTTGAGGGCATTGACATCGAGCTTTTTCAGTTCGTCACGATAATTAAACGCAGCCCCCATGGGGTTGGTCTTGGTGTCGTGCTGATGCAGGATGTCCAGATTCAACGACTTTGGCCACCAGGCCACATTGCTGTTGGCATTTCCGCTTTCAGTGATGGCGCCGTGCATGACGGGGCATTTTCCGGATGACATAGTGATTCTCCTTGTGAATTGCGGTTGACTGACTCAGTCTAGGACTCAAAGATTACATGGGGCTGAATAGCGGATGGCGCTGAAAGACGATACTTACACGACACATTGCTGGAGTTTTTGCTGCTTAAAGCAGGTGGACTACGCCACTAATCTAAATTTTTAGGACCCCTGCGTCTAATCGTATTTATAAATATGGTCGATAGGCAGCCGCTATCAAATAAGGATGATTTATCATAAACCTCGCGCCAAAGAACAGCGCTGGAGCCACATCGATGAATGACCATTTTCGCGGACATGTACACGTCGGCATTGCCGGCTTTGGTACTTACGTACCCAGTAACCGGGTATCGGCTGAACAGATCGCGCAAGAGGCTGGCATGCCGTTGGAGCGGCTTACCGAAGGTATTGGTTTTCGCCACATTCACCGCGCTTCCGCCGATGAGCACCCCCTCAACATGGGCGTTGCAGCAGCGAGAGCGGCAATAGCCGATGCCGGCATGACGGCGACCGATATTGATCTGATTATTTTTGTTTCAGCCGGAGATTACGATTACCGGTTCTGGAGTCCGGCCAGTGCGGCCGTTCAGGAGCTGGGCTGCCGACACACTTATGCCTTTGAACTTCGCAATGGTTGTGCTGGCGGCAACCTCGCCTGCACAACGGTTGCCGGTCTGATGGATCGCGATGCCAGCCTACAAAATGCCCTAGTCATTTGCGCTGATACGCTATCCAGGCTGGTTTCTCCGAGCGTACAAGCGTGTGGGCCCTTATTGTATTTTGGTGATGGTGCAGCTGCTGTGGTGCTGCGGCGTAATCATCCGCGCTATCAGCTGATGGGGTTTTCAGAACACACCGATGGTGAGCTGTCTGCCCTGCTTCGCATCGAGACTGGTGGCACCAAAGAGCCTTTTTATCCCGGGTTCAATGACTGGGAGCGAACATTCTCACGGGTCGATGCCAACAAATTCAGCGAGCTCATTAACCGTGTTTATCTGGATGCCTATACCCAGGTCATAGAACGTGCCTGCAAACTGTCTGGGCATACGATCCATGAAATCGATTATCTGCTCATGAACCAAATCAAGGCCTCGCTACGAGATGACCTGATGAACCGGCTGCGCCTACCCTTAACGAAGACCTATAACTCGCTCTCAGAAATGGGGCATATCGGGCCGGCCGATGCCTTCTTTACGATGGCAGAAGCGCATCGTCAGCAATTGATTAAAGCTGGCGATCTTGCCGTTATCGCCACCAGCGGCTTGGGTTTCTCTTGGGCGGCCACCAGTGTTCGCTGTTAATTGCGTCACACCAATCAGACCGCGTTATTAGAACCTTAAGCGCGGGTTCGGTTGAAATCACCATACGCCAGGCAGAGGTATGCACCATCGACCTGCTTCCACACGCTGAGTCGCGGGCTAAAGTCTTTTGCTTGAGGCTTACCACCGATTAGCTCGGTGCATGCCAGTTCAAAGCTCACGATCAGCGTGTCGTCTTTCGAGGTGGCTGTGACGTTGCGTATAGAAGCATCGGTGAGCTGCATTGCCTGCATGAGGGACATGGCCGTTGATTTGTCAAAAATCCCCTCGTTGGTTACAAACTGGCATTCCGGCGCAATCATGGCATCCAGCGCTGCCCATTGCCCTGCCTGGATCAGATCCAGTGTTTTCTGCTCCAAAGCTTGGGCAAATTGATTAAGGGATTGATTGACTGTCATGTAGATCTCCAGCGTCAGTTTGACTCTTTCATTACACGTGCACGCTCTGCGAGCACATGTTGTTTTATCTGTTCACCGTTCTCGCGAGCGCAAACAATTTCTTGTGGGTTCACCGCTGCATCGGTCTTTTGCAAACGCAAAACATCGCCGGCCCGAGAAAATTCCGGCATCCAGGCCGCCCAGAAAAATTCCTGACGCTCCAGCTCGGGAATAGCCCGCAGCGTATTCGGGTCACCCAGAGGCATATCCAAATGAAACACCTGGATACCGTCTGTCTCCAGACGATCGACCAGTTTGGCAATCGTCGGTCCCATATCCGTACCGACGACCGACACAACGATCTGAGCAAACTGGTTGCCGGGATTGGTGCTGTAATTTAAAACTGTGCGGGTTTCGGCCTCTGGCCCCTGCTGCACAATATCGCGTTCGACCCCAAGACCCTGAGCAAGGCTGCCGGCAAACTCGGCATAACGGTCCGGCAGGTAAATGGTTCTGACAGGCGCGGTTCTGAGCGGAATGTAATAGGTCATCAACGACAAGCGGACGTCCGTGACATTATTGACACCCGCCATGTGCCAGGTCGGGGCATCCTTGGCGATAAATGCCCCCGTCTCAACACCACCAGAGTCGATGATTTCATGCTGACTGAACGGATGATTGGTGACACACTCAGACCAGTAGCCCAGCAAGTTGTTTTCAATAGCCACTGCTTTTCGGTGCTCCGCCAAACGATTCGACAGGTGTTGCCCTCGACAATCAGGGTCGACCACCATCTTTCCTGCCTCGGGGATGGGGGCGCCCTGTTCAGAAAAGGTGAGTGCACAGTGCCCGATCAGCCGGCCGTCAGCCCCCTCCGATACGATCGAGTGCATGAGCCCATTTTCTAGTGCGGCAGCGATTTCCTCTGGCCTATACAGTATTTTGTTCGGGTAACCCTCTCCGTAACATTTACGCACCAGACCGACCAGCTGTTCGGCATCGTCGGCGGTCATGAGTCTTACTGTGAATTCTGACATCTCAAGTTCTCTCATATTAGATCTACATAGATTTCCGCAGGTTAATGATCTCTGCATGGAAATCATCAAGGCTGATCACACCGGCCAAAGGATGCTCTAGGTTAATCGTGATATAAAAAACCGCCACCGTGACCACCACATAGATGGGAACCATCGTCCAATCTCGGGATTCTGTCGTGGCCTGGTTGTACCCCGCCAAAAATGCGCCAATCAACAAGACCAATAGGAGTAACGCATAGATCATCGTCGGCAGATGCTGCTTCAACGCCATCCTCCGATTCTCCAAGGCATCATTCATGGCGGAAACAGCGGTTAATAATTGCGCAGCGACGAGATACTTAGGGTAAGGCGTTGCATTGACTGCAGCGACGACGTCTTTCCAGAGACGGTTCGAAGATTCTTCAAACAGCCGTAATCTGCCCTCAAAAACTTCATGGTCCTGGACATCCGTATACAGATCTATGCGCAGATCCAGCAGAATTTGAAATTCATCGCGCACTTTTGGCTGAAGCGGTGCAGGCAACAAATCAACGGCTTGGTAGGCCGTAGATATAGTGTTGTATTCCGCAACCAAGAGATTGCGACGGTTTTCAAATCGGTCATACGCACCAGAAAACGTGAATGTCACCAAAAGAGACATCAGGCCGAATATCGCGGCGACACTGATCTCATCTGGTTTTAATTTAGCACCAGCGGCATGCTTTTTTTGATACAACCCCAAACTACGTCCGGCCCAGACGGAAAGACCCAACAAGAGCACGAGGATCCCTGGCAAGAGCTGACTCTCGAACACAAAGATCTTTAACTGGTCATACATATTCAAAACTTCCATCGGAAAGCGGTACGTTTAACGCGTCTGCAAGCGGCGTATGTTAACAAACGTCAACCAATGCTCCCTATTTCCCGTTTTTTTGCGTTTTATCAAAAAAACTTCGTCGATTTCGTGTTGCTAACGGCGTAGGATCAAAAAAGACGATTTGTAGGAGATTCATCATGGGTGGTGTCGATATCTCGGTGTCTCGCTGTGAAGTGGCGGGAGAAATGGTGCTGACGGATCAGACGCAGCGGGAATGCGCCCTTGAGCACCACTGCCCCAAGGGAACGAAGTGTCCGCTTGACGGCTGTTTTGCTATTCATTCGGGCATCGCTGAGCCGCATCCCGAGTGCCACGTCCGTAAGACAAAGAAGACCAGCAAGTAAGTGCAGACGCGTCATTAGGCCTCGGGCAGGGGCTGGTCGGGTTGGCAGGTGTTGGCGGTTACCCCGGGGTGACTTATGATGCGGCCATGATTCATGCCATTTTTGCGATTTCCATTGGTTCGGCTCTGGGCGCTTTGCTGCGTTGGCAACTGGGGCTGAAGCTAAATGAGTACTTCCCGACCCTGCCCCCTGGCACCTTGGTTGCCAATATTATTGGCGGGTACATGATCGGTTTGGCCGTGGCTTTCTTTGCCAATACCAGCGAAATCGCCCCCGAATGGCGGCTCTTCATCATCACCGGCTTTTGTGGTGGGCTCACTACCTTTTCCACCTTTTCGGCCGAAGTCGTCACCCTGCTGCAGGCCGGTCGTGTTGGCTGGGCAGCGACCTCGATTCTGACTCACGTGAGCGCCTCGCTGGTTGCCACCATCGCAGGGCTGCTGACCTGGGAATTGCTGCACAAATCCTGAGGAAATGCCATGAAGGGTTATCAAGTCAACTTTTACACGCTGCAAAACCGCAAGCACCAGGAGCAAGCAGTGAGCGAATGGCTGGTCGACAAGGCACAGATGCTCGGTATCCGGGGGGCGACCGTTATCCACGGTGATGAGGGCTTCGGCAGTGACGGGCGTTTGCACGCAACCCGCTTCTTTGAGCAAGCGGAACAGCCCATGATCGTCGTCATGGTGCTGACCGAGGCGCAAAATGGGCAACTGTTCTCCCTCATTACCGAAACGGGGCTCAAGGTCTTCCA
>VEQD01000009.1:0-10257 GCA_018883385.1 Rhodocyclaceae bacterium
GCCTCATCCGAGAGGGCTTCCATCGAGGGTTCCAGCGCGTTAATGCGCTCGACCTGCTTGCGATAGGTCTTGAGCAGTCGGTCGTTACGGCTTCCGAAGATGGATTTGAGCAGGCCAGAAATCATGTGGGTTTGTTCCAGTAAAAAGCCTTAGAATTTTAGCATGTTGGCGCCTCGTTAGCCCCTTCTAAAACCCGTGACGCCAGTGCGCTGGGGCGCGGGCAGGCCTGGCTCTCATGGGACGTTCCGTCCAAAATCGAGCCAAACCCGACCCGCACCCTGCCCAGCCTTGCTTTTGGTTAGCCAAAAACACTTTCGAGGCATGTCGTGCATCAAAGGTTAGCCCGATTTGCGATGCTTTTTATCGATGAGGGCGCCTTGGATCACGGCTTGCCCGACCTATCGCAATCGGCTAACCTCAGACCCATGTACCGCAACACCCATAGATCGACCGCTCTACGCGCCCTATCCGATGTTCTGGAATATGGCGGGAAGGCGCGCAGCCAAGATCAGGAGACCGCCACGCTCGGCGGTTTGATGCAACACGCCCATATACTGCAGCGTCTGCAGGATGCCTTGATGTCGGTCTTACCACCCAATATGGCGAAGAGTTGCCGGGTGGCGAACCTGACCGCCGACACGGTGACGGTCCTGTGCAACCACCCCAGTCTGGGTGCGCGCTTACGTCAGACGGGGCCGAGCCTGATCGAGGCCTGGCGCAATGCGGGCTTTGCCTGCAGCGCGCTGGAGGTGCGGATTCGGCCGGGGTTGCCGGAAGATAAAGAAGCGCCCGCCTTTTACCGTGAGCCTTTATCTACTTCGGTGGCGGCGTCGCTCAGCGAACTGGAAAACGAGATTAGCGATGAAGGCCTGAAGGCCGCGCTGGCGCGCTTGCGCCAATCTGCACGGTCGGACTAACTGACTAGGTGGTCAGTGCGTAGGCCTGTTGCATCCAGCGGGTAATACCCACCGGGGCTTCGGCCGGTGGCACAAAGGACACGATCTCATACGACTCGGCATCCGCCAGCACGGCACGGGCGAGTTTGTTGTTCAGATCGTGGCCGGATTTGTGCGCGGTAAATTCGCCAATGATCGGGTGACCGATCAGGTACAGATCGCCGATGGCATCCAGTACTTTGTGCTTCACGAACTCATCGGTGTAACGCAGGCCATCGTTGTTCAGAATGCGGTACTCATCGAGCACGACGGCATTTTCCAGACCACCGCCGAGGGCGAGGCCGTTCTCGCGTAGGAATTCGACTTCCTGCGTAAAACCGAAGGTGCGGGCTCGGGCGATATCGCGCGTGTAGCCCTGTTCGGCAAAATCGAAACTCACCTGCTGGCCGGTACGATCGATGGCCGGGTGATTAAAGACGATGGAGAAGTTCAGCTTGAAGCCATCGTACGGCTCCAGGCGGGCGATCTTGTCGCCTTCTTTGATCTCGACCGGTTTTTTGATGCGCAGGAAGCGCTTAGGCACGTTCTGTTCGACGATGCCGGCCGACTGAATCAGGAAGACAAAGGGCGAAGACGAACCATCAAGAATGGGCACTTCCGCCGCATCAAGATCTAGCCAGACGTTATCGATGCCCAGGCCGCAAAGTGCCGACATCAAATGCTCCACCGTACCAACGCGGACGCCGTCCACATCGAGACAGGAGCACATACGCGTGTCGCCAACCAGCAGCGCACTCGCTTTGATATCTATCGGCGTTTCCAGATCTACGCGACGGAACACGATTCCCGTATCCGGTGCCGCGGGGCGCAGCGTGAGCGTGACTTTTCGACCCGAGTGCAGACCCACGCCACTGGCGCGAATCACGGACTTAACGGTACGTTGGCTCAACATCTGGGACATATTTTTAACCTGTTGAATTCTTTGGAGGGACAGAGCCCTCGCCCGTGCAATTCTAGCACAGACAAGGGCTCCTCCTCATGGAGTACAACACGGAGGCACAACCAATAACTGCTTATCCTTCAATCGCTTACCGACTGCCGGGTGCGCCTGCGCAGGGCGCACACCGGCCGGAGGCAGCGGTTACTTCAGCGGGCTTAGTCCGCCTGCTTACGCAAAAATGCGGGAATGTCGTAGTGATCCACACCCTGCGACACAAAAGCTTCCACTTTCAGATTGCTGGCAGCCGGGGCGGCAACCGTGGTCTGACGGGCTGAACGCATGCCCGGCGGAAGATCGTACTGGCTGAAGTCACCAAACGGCGTGGCATCACCGGTCCCGGTCGCACGCAGCGGCTCAATCACGGTCAGCGTCTCGCGGGTGCTCTTCACGCCGCGCGCCTTCTGATCTTCCAGACCGGTAGCGACCACGGTGACGCGCATCTGGTCACCCATGCTCTCGTCGAACACGGCGCCGAAGATGATTTCGGCTTCGTCCGAGACATGCGCACCGATGGTGGCCATGACTTCGTTCACTTCGCGCATCTTGAGCGACTTGGCGGCGGTGATGTTCACCAACACCCCCTTGGCGCCGGCCAGTTCAACGCCTTCCAGCAGCGGGCAAGCCACGGCTTGCTCGGCGGCCAGACGGGCGCGATCCAGGCCTTCGGCCACGGCCGAACCCATCATGGCACGACCCATGGCGCCCATGACCGTACGCACGTCTTCGAAGTCGACGTTGACCAGACCCTTCAGGGTGATGATCTCGGCGATACCGCCCACGGCGTTGCGCAGCACATCGTCGGCTGCCTTGAAGCAGGCTTCCATTTCAGCATCGTCACCCAGCACGTCCATCAGGCGGTCGTTGAGGATCACGATCAGCGAGTCGACATACTGCTCCAGCTCGGCGATGCCGGCTTCGGCGGCCTTCATGCGCTTGCCTTCGAAACCAAAGGGCTTGGTCACGACGGCTACACTCAGAATGCCGAGTTCGCGTGCCACTTCGGCCACGATCGGTGCTGCGCCAGTGCCCGTACCGCCACCCATACCGGCAGTGATAAACACCATGTGCGCGCCTTGTAGCGTTTGCTTGATCTGCTCGCGTTGCTCTTCGGCGGCGGCACGGCCAGCGGCCGGCTTGGCACCCGCACCCAGACCCGAACCGCCCAGCTGCATACGCTGACCGGCCAGGCTGTTGTTGAGCGCCTGAGCATCAGTGTTAGCGGCAATGAACTGCACGCCGTGCACGTTTTCGCGAATCATGTGGTCGATGGCGTTACCACCGGCCCCACCCACGCCGATCACTTTGATGATCGTGCCGTGGTCTTCTTTCTCGATAATTTCAAACATAAATGCCTCCGTTAAAAGCGGTACAACTTGTGAAAGGATTCCTGCGTTGTTGCGTTGTTGCGTTGTTGCGTTGCTGCTACTGCCTTTGCTGCTACTTCGCGACCTCGTACTGCGCATACGCGATCGGAAATTCTTGGATTAAAAATTGCGCTCGAACCAGGCGCGCATGGTGCCGAAAACGTCTTTGACCCCGCCGCCCTGCTTTTCGCGAACCTGCTGGCCACGCTTGCGCTGGTTGTAGGCTTCGAGGATGAGACCGAAGGCCGTCGCGTAACGCGGCGACTTGATCACATCGACGAGCGGGCCGCTGTACTTGGGTTCGCCCAGGCGCACCGGCATGTGGAAAATTTCTTCACCGAGTTCGATCATGCCCGGCATCGATGCCGAGCCACCGGTGATGACAATGCCCGACGACAGCACGTTCTCGTAACCCGAGCGGCGCAATTCGGCCTGGACGATTTCGAAGAGTTCTTCAACACGCGGTTGAATCACGTCGGCCAAGGCACGACGCGACAGCTTGCGGCTGGGGCGATCATCGACGCCCGCCACTTCGATGACTTCTTCCGGGTTGGCCAGATCGGCCAGCGCACAGCCCGAACGGCGCTTGATGTCTTCGGCGTCACGCGTCGGCGTCCGCAAGGCCATGGCGATATCGTTGGTCACCTGATTGCCGGCGATAGGAATCACGGCCGTATGACGGATCGCACCTTGCGCCCAGACAGCGATATCGGTCGTGCCGCCACCGATATCGATCAGGCAGACACCCAGATCTTTTTCATCTTCCGACAGCACGGCGTAGCTGGAGGCTAGCGGCTGCAGAATCAGGTCGTTCACATCCAAACCACAGCGGCGCACACACTTGACGATGTTCTGGGCGGCCGATATGGCACCGGTGACGATGTGTACCTTCACTTCCAGACGCATGCCGCTCATACCGATCGGTTCGCGGATCCCATCCTGACCATCGATAACGAACTCCTGCGTGAGGATGTGCAGGATCTCCTGTTCGGCCGGTATCGGCATGGCACGCGCAGTTTCAATGACGCGATCCACATCGCTTGGCGTGACCTCTTTATCCTTAATCGCCACCATGCCGTTCGAGTTGAAGCTGCGGATGTGGCTACCGGCGATGCCAGTGTAGACATCCTTCACCTTGCAGTCGGCCATCAATTCGACTTCCTGAATCACCTTGGAAATCGTCTGCACGGTCTCCTCGATGTTCACCACGACGCCACGGGAGAGTCCGCGCGCCTCCTGCGCACCGACGCCCAGCACGTTCAGCCGCCCGTCCTGGGCGATCTCGGCGACCACCGCGACAATCTTGGACGTACCAATGTCGAGGCCGACAATCAGTTCTTTGCTCTCTCTGCTCATGACTTACCTTTACGGTCGGAGGGTGTGGAAGAGGATGACGTTGCACCCAACGGGTAGCGCACGGCGACGCCAGCTGGGTAACGCAGGTCAACAACGGTCGGCGGAACTGCGCGGTTACCGACCAGTTGCGGATACAGTTGCACGAAGGTGGCGACCAGTTCGTCGGCGCCATTCAGCGTGCGTTCTCGGCCTAGTTCAATACGGGTGCCGTTATCAAGACGCATACTCCACGACAAACGCGGGCTCAGATCGAGCTGACGAATGCTGCGTCCGGTTGGTTGCAATTGACTGCTGTAGCGGACATAGCGCGCCATCAGATCATTGCCGGTATCCAGCGGGCCATGCAGCACAGGCAAGGCAGCACTCTCTTTAGGCAGCGTGTTGTCGGCTACTTCAAAGGTGTCGCCCTCACGATTCAGCCAGATCGAGAAGCCGCGTTCGCCTCCGTTGCCCCAGCGTGCCACCGGCACTTGCTCATCAATGTCGAGCGCGACACTCCCCAGACCTTGGCGACGCACGTCGGCGCGATAAACCCAGGGCTGACGCTCGGCGCCCTGGCGAATCGCTTTGAGATCGACGGTGAAGAAATTACCAGCAATGGCCGGCGCGATGCCGGCACGAATATCTTCAATTTGGACGCGGTCCAACGGTTTCAGCAGAATCACCTCACGCACCGGAATTAACGGCAATCGAATGATCATCAGCACCACCGTGACGAGGATGAGCAGCAACCCCAATCCCCAGAGGAGATTAGCCAGCCGGTTCATTAGGTCAGGACGGTTCCACATCATGATCGTTCTGCCTCAGTGACCTTGTTTGCCAGAATCAAGCGCCGCCATGGCGGCGACCGTCAGAACTAAGCGGTCGTAATCGACGCCGGCCGCCCGCGCGGCCATTGGCACCAGGGAGTGATCGGTCATGCCGGGCGCCGTATTGGCTTCCAGCACATAGGGTGCGCCTGCGGTATCCAACAGGAAGTCGATCCGCCCCCAGCCACGGCAACCCAAACCCTCGAAGGCTTCGACGGCCAGATCCTGCATACGCTCAACCTGTGCTTCCGGCAAACCGCAGGGCACGTTGTACTGGGTGTCGTCGCGGTTGTACTTGGCTTCGTAGTCGTAAAACTCGGTGGCCGGCACAATGCGTACCGGCGGCAGCGCCTGCAGGCCACCAGGCGTTTGCCAGACAGCGACGGTAAATTCACCACCGAGCAACGCCGTTTCGGCGATGACCGCCGAATCATGCCGTGCGGCATCCTGCCAGGCCGGCATCAGGTCGGTGGGGGTTTTAACTTTGGTCACACCCACGCTGGAACCTTCGTGCACCGGCTTCACAAACAGCGGTAGACCGAGTGCGTCGATGACGGCTTGCGCATCACTCGTCGCATCAATCAGTTGATACGCCGGCGTCGGTAAACCGGCCGCTTGCCAGACCAGCTTGGAGCGCCATTTATCCATGGCCAGCGCCGAGGCCAGCACACCGCTGCCGGTATAGGGCAGACCGATCATTTCCAGAAACC
This sequence comes from Rhodocyclaceae bacterium, assembly GCA_018883385.1. Taxonomy (GTDB): domain Bacteria; phylum Pseudomonadota; class Gammaproteobacteria; order Burkholderiales; family Rhodocyclaceae; genus Fluviibacter. The sequence goes on from VEQD01000009.1 coordinate 6,136, forward strand.
CCTGCAGCGTGCCGTTCTCCCCGATACCCCCGTGCAAGGCGATAAACGCACGATCAAATCCTGCGTTCTCGAGCGCCGAGAGTGACGTCTCCGCCGGATCAAAGGCATGGGCATCCACGCCCTGGCGTTGCAGAGCTGCAAGTACCCGGCTACCGCTATTGAGCGAGACTTCGCGTTCCGCCGACGAACCGCCGAACAGAACCACGACCTTACCGAGCCCTTTAGGATTAATCGCACGCGTCATGATGAGCATCCTGAGTGGGGTGACAGCAAAGCCGCATCGCCCACGATGCGCACTTCGCGAATGAGTTGCACGCCCGTCGCCGCTGCAACGCGCTGCTGCACGGTCGTGATGAGCGTTTCGATATCGGCTGCCGTGGCCGTGCCATCGGCATTCACGATGAAATTGGCATGGATGGTGCTGACCTCGGCGCCGCCAACACGCAGTCCCTTGAGGCCCGTTGCTTCAATCAGACGTGCCGCAAAATCGCCCGGCGGATTACGGAATACCGAGCCAGCATTTGGCCAGCGCAAGGGCTGGCTGGCGACGCGCTTCTCCAGTAGCGAACGAATCGTGTCGCGCGCGGTGGCTCTATCCTGCGCCGGAAAGCGGAACCAGGCTGCCGCGAAAATTTCGTTCTGTACGTGCACATCACGCGCCACGACGTGGCGATAACCGATCTCGAAATCATCCGGCTTGCGAATATGACGTTGGCCTTGGCGATCAATGGTGCAGACCTGTACGACCTGCGGCCAAGTCTCGGCCCCATAGCAACCGGCATTCATGGCCAGTGCGCCGCCGACCGTGCCGGGGATCCCCGCCATGAAGGCGGCATCACAACCGATGTTCGCAGCAAAGCGCGCCACCTTCGGGCTGGCGACACCGGCTTCGGCGTAAATCACATCTCCCGCACCAGGCAATGAATCGACGCGCAGCGTATTGAGTGCGGCATGGAGGAATATGACCGTGCCGTTGAAACCACCATCGCGCACCAGCAAGTTACTGCCCAGGCCCACACACAAGACCGGCTCATTTTTTGGCAGTTGCGCCAGCATGACCGATAGATCATCGAGATCTGCGGGTATATAAGTGCGACGCGCCACGCCGCCCGCTCGCCACGATACATGGCGTGCCATGGCAACATTGTCCGCCCATTGGCCGCGCAGCGCGGTCAAGGATGGAGCGAAGTGGCGTGGCTCGTTCATCATCATTGTTCTGCCACCGCACCGACGGCTTCAAAAAGCTTGGCGGCAGTGCCGCCGATCGAGCCAGCCCCCATGGTCAAGAGCACATCGCCGTCTTGTAGCGTATCGAGCAGTGCGGCAGGAAGGTCCGCCACTGCCTCGACGAACTGCGGTTCGATCTTGCCGGTGACGCGCACGCCGCGAATGAGCGATCGACCATCGGCGGCGACGATCGGTGCTTCACCGGCGGCATAGACTTCCGTCAGCAATAGTGCATCCACCGTGCCCAAGACTTGCACAAAATCTTCAAAGCAATCGCGCGTGCGCGAGTAGCGATGCGGCTGGAAGGCCAAGACCAAACGGCGCCCCGGAAAAGCGCCTCGCGCCGCGGCAATGGTTGCCGTCATCTCGACCGGGTGATGGCCGTAATCATCGATCACCGTGACCGTGCCCCCCTTGGTCAAGGGCAGCTCACCGTAGCGCTGAAAGCGACGTCCAACGCCCCGGAATTCACCCAGGGCTTTCACGATGGCGTTATCGGCGACGCCCAATTCGGTAGCCACCGCTATCGCCGCCAGCGCGTTCTGCACATAATGCACACCCGGCAGATTGAGCGTAATCGGCAGGCGGGAGGTCGTGCCATTCACACGCACCGCGGTGAAGTGCATGCGGCCGTTGTCGGCACGGACATCCTCGGCGCGAATATTCGCGTTGTCGTTCAGGCCATAACGCACGATCTGTTTGGTGACCTGCGCCATGATCTCGTTGACGGTCGGATCATCTGTACAGAGCACCGCGACACCATAGAACGGGAGGCGCTCCAGAAAATCGACAAAAGCCCGTTTCAGCTTACCGAAGTCGTGGCCATAAGTTTCCATGTGATCGGCATCGATATTGGTCACGACCGAAATGACCGGCGATAGACGCAGGAACGACGCATCGGACTCGTCGGCTTCGGCCACGAGGAAATCGCCCTTGCCGAGCCGTGCATTCGCGCCAGCGGCATTGAGGCGGCCACCGATCACGAAGGTGGGGTCTAAGCCGCCCTCACCCAGAATCGAGGCAATGAGGCTTGTTGTCGTTGTTTTGCCATGCGTGCCGGCCACGGCAATACCCTGCTTCAGACGCATCAGTTCGGCCAACATCTGGGCGCGGGGCACAATGGGGATCCGTGCTTCGCGCGCGGCGACAACTTCAGGGTTATCAGCTTTGACAGCAGTCGATACGACGATGGCATCGGCACCGGCGATATTGCCGGCCTGGTGCCCCAGAAGAATCTTGGCACCGAGCGCCGCCAGACGTTGGGTTGCGGCCCCGACCTGCAGATCCGAACCGCTCACGGTGTAACCAAGATTGATCAGCACCTCAGCGATGCCGCTCATGCCCGAGCCGCCGATGCCGATGAAGTGCAGATGATGGATCTTATGCTTCATGCTGCCAGCTCCTTACAAATGTCGGCCACGGTGATCGCCGCTTCAGCGCGCGCCAAGGCGCGGGCGGCGATGCCTTGCGCCTCCAGCGCGGCACGCGGCTGCCGCAGGAAGGCGATGAGTTGTTCGGTCGAGAGTTCTTTTTGAACCACGCAATGGCCCGCGTTGCCATGGACCAGAAATTCAGCATTGACACGCTGGTGATCATCGACGGCGTGTGGGAAAGGGATCAGCACGCTGGCAACCCCTGCCGCAGCAAGTTCCGCCACCGTGAGCGCGCCGGAACGGCAAACCACGAGATCGGCCCAGGCCAAGGCGGCAGCCATATCGTCAATGAACGGCAACACCTCGGCATCAACATTGGCGGCGGCATACGCCGCCTGTACCGCCAGCTGATCGCGCGGACCCGTTTGATGACGAATGATGGGGCGTTGCGCGACGGGCATCTGACCCGCCGCCGTTGGCAACGCGGTATTTAACGCTTGCGCACCAAGACTGCCGCCCACGATCAGCACATGAAGCGGTTCGTGCTCTGCACGCGTGCCGTAACGTTGTTGCGGGTCGGCCAGCGCTGCGATATCGGCGCGCACCGGGTTGCCCACCCAGATCGCGTTTGGCAATGTCTCTGGGAAGCCAGTCAGCACGCGCGTCGCGATATGGCTCAGCACTTTATTGGCCAAGCCTGCGACGGCATTCTGCTCATGAATCACCAAGGGCACACCGGCCAGCCGTGCCATCACCCCGCCCGGGAAAGTGATGTAACCGCCCATACCCAGAACGACATCCGGGCGTACTTGGCGAATGACGCGCCGCGCGGCCACACAGGCGCGCAGCAGATTGACCGGGAGCATCAGCTTGCGCATCACACCCTTGCCACGCACGGCGGCGAATTCCACCCAGGCGCACTCATAGCCACGCGCCGGCACCAGCTTGGCTTCCATCCCATTCGGGTTGCCGAGCCAGACGACGCGCCAGCCTTGCTGGCGCAAGACATCGGCCACCGCGAGTGCCGGAAAAATATGACCGCCAGTGCCGCCGGCCATCACAAGCAGGGTCTTATGCGCGCTTTTAGGTGCACTCATGACCGACGCCCCCGCATCATCTGGCGATTTTCCCAATCGATGCGTAACAGGATCGCAATGGCGACGCAGTTGACCAGAATGCCCGAACCGCCAAAGCTCATCATCGGCAGGGTGAGCCCCTTGGTCGGCAGCAACCCCATGTTCACGCCCATATTGATGAAGCCTTGCACGCCGATCCAGATGGCGATGCCTTGTGAAACCAGCGCAGCGAAGCACCGATCGAGTTTCACGCATTGCTTGCTGACCATGATGATGCGCTGAATGAGCAGCCCAAAAAGTGCGATCACGACAACCACGCCGACGAAACCGAGTTCTTCGGCGATCACCGCCAACAGGAAGTCGGTGTGCGCTTCCGGCAGATAGAACAGTTTTTCGACGCTGCCGCCCAGGCCCACGCCAAAGAATTCGCCGCGTCCAAAGGCGAT
>VEQD01000009.1:10357-12958 GCA_018883385.1 Rhodocyclaceae bacterium
TTCTTCAGGCTATGCATCACGTTCATTTTGCGCACGGTGAAGTCGGCGGCATACAAGACGACAAAGAGTTTCATGAGCTCGGAGGGCTGTAGATTCACCACAAAGAGCGGTAACCAGCGGCGCGCACCATTCACATCTCGACCCAGCCCCGGAATTAGCACCAGTGCGAGCAGCACGATGCCGCCCAGGAATAAATAGGGCGACCAACGTTGCAGGATCTGTGTCGGGACCTGGAATGCCAGGCCCGCGGCGGCCAGACCAATGATGAGGAAGATGGCGTGACGAATTAGGAAATAGTTGGGATTGCGGCCGAACATACGACTGCCTTCGGCAAACGCAATCGAGGCCGAATAGACCATGATCAGGCCAATCAACAGCAGGGCCAGCGCGCTCCAGACCAGCAACGGATCCACTTCCGATTGCTCCTCTGGCGAGTTGATGATGCGCATCAGACGGTTCATGCGGCCTCCCCGTCTTTGATCGGTGCGCAGCTGGTCAGCGCTTGCACGGTGTCGATAAAGACCTGCGCACGTTCGGCATAGTTGCGGAACATATCCAGGCTGGCGCATGCCGGCGACAACAAGACCGTATCGCCCGGTTGCGCCTGGTCGGCCAGCCAACGGGTGGCGGCTGGCAGATCGGCAAAGCGCTCAACGGGCAGTGAGGCCGGCAGAATGGCGGCAATCGTATCCGCATCGGCGCCAATCAGCGCCACCGCACGACCAGCACGCGCAACCGCCGAGGACAAGGGCGAGAAATCCTGACCCTTGCCTTCGCCGCCCAATAGCAGCGCCAGTTTCCGTTCTGGCTGCGCCGGATCGTATAGACCCTCGATCGCCGCCAGCGTGGCGCCCACGTTCGTGGCTTTGGAGTCGTCCACATAACGCACACCGTCTTGCGAGGTGATCAAGCTTACGCGGTGCGGCAAACCGTGGAAGCTCGCAATGCCACGCACCAGATCGGCGAGGGTTTTACCGGCTGGCAAAGCTTGTGCAGCAAGCGCTAGCGCGGCTTGCACATTGAGCGCATTATGGCGACCCAGCAAGGGTATATCCGCCATCGAGATGACACGCTCTGCCCCACGGACGATGACGCCGTCCACCAAACCAAAGTCGGCGGCATGGGTTGGCGCATCGTCGCCGATGCTCATGGCTTTGGCTTGATCCAGGCCATAGGCATCCGCCCACAGATCGGCACGATTCCACACCGGATAGGCACACCGCTCGTAAATATGCCCCTTGGCGGCGGCGTAACCGGCCATCGTGACGTGCCGATCCAGATGATCTTCGCTCAGATTCAGGATAACCGCGGCGTCGCTCCGCATGCACTGGGTGGCCTCCAATTGGAAACTCGACAACTCGAGCACCCAGACAGCCGGCCATTGACCTGCGCGCTGACGCGCCATGAAGGCATCGAGTAACGAGGGTGAAATATTGCCGCAGGCGACGGCGTCGACGCCGGCATCATTCAACATGTGCGCCGTCAATGCCGTGGTCGTTGTTTTGCCATTCGCCCCGGTAATGGCGAGCACCTTGCTCGCGGGGCAGGCGGCTGCACGCGCCACGTTAAAACAGTCGACTTCGGACCACACCGGAATATCTTGTGCCAGTGCCGCTTGCACCAGGGCGCTATCGAAAGGCACGCCTGGTGACAAGGCAATCAGATCAACCCCCGCGAGCGCCACATCAATGGTAGCACCCGCCAAGGCTTGGCCAAGGCACCGCCATTCGGCACCCGGTACCGCCTGGATCAAGGCATCGACACCCGGCGGTTCGGCACGGGTGTCGACGACGGCGATCTGCGCCTGCTGGTGATGCAGCCAGCGCGCCATCGCCAGCCCGGATTCACCCAGGCCGACCACCAGCACCCGACGACCTTTCAGGACAGCGGGTGTGGTGTGCGAAGAGATCAGCGTCGTTGTCACGATAACGTTCGATTAATTCATTAACGGAGCTTGAGGGTGGAGAGGCCGAGCAGCACCAGCACGATGGTGATGATCCAGAAGCGGACGACGACCTGGGTTTCTTTCCAACCACCCAGTTCATAGTGGTGATGCAGCGGCGCCATGCGGAAGATCCGCTTGCCTTTGGTGGCTTTGAAATAGCTGACTTGCATCATCACGGAAATGGTTTCAGCGACGAAGACGCCGCCCATGATGAAGAGCACGATTTCCTGGCGCACGATAACCGCCGTGGTACCGAGCGCTGCACCAATGGCCAGCGCGCCAACATCACCCATGAACACTTCGGCCGGATAAGCGTTGAACCAGAGAAAACCCAGGCCGGCGCCGACCAGCGCGCCAAGGAGCACGCAGATCTCGCCGGCGCCCGGCATGTAGGGCATGAACAGATACTTGGCGTAGACCGCGTTACCCGCGACATAAGCAAAGACCGTCAATGCCGCCGCCACCATACAGGCCGGCATGATGGCGAGGCCATCGAGGCCATCGGTCAGATTGACCGCATTCGACGTACCCACAATCACCAGGTACGTCAGCACGATGAAGCCCCCGACGCCCAACGGAATCGCCACATCCTTGAAGAAGGGCAGAATCAGCTGAAACTGCATGGGCGTATTCGCCGTCAACACCAATGCACCGGC
>VEQD01000009.1:13058-23063 GCA_018883385.1 Rhodocyclaceae bacterium
ACATCCTGAGCCAACCATTCCGAGAGCCAAAGTAGCATCGTCTTCTTCCTAGGCGTTTTCAAGCAAAGCGTTCACCACGTTTTCCATTCGTGACGAACGCGAACCTTTGACCAGCACCCGTGCGTGCGCGGACAGAATTGGCCGCAATGCGGCGACGAGGGCGTCTTGCGACGTGAAGTGATAGGCCTGACCGGGGCGGCTGTTGCCATACGCAGCGACTGCCGCTACCGACAGCGGTCCGACGGCATAAAGCGCACCCACACCGCGCTCTGCGGCATAGCGCCCCACCTCGGCGTGCAAGGCATCAGCCTCATCACCGACTTCGCCCATATCGCCAATCACCAGAATGGTGTCTGCCGTCGTGCCATCATTGGTCAATACGTTGATAGCGGCGCGCATCGAATCCGGATTGGCGTTATAGGTGTCATCGATCACCGTTGCGCCCGCACAACCCTGCTTCGGTTGCAGCCGACCCGATACGCCACCAAAGCGCTGCAACGCCTGCGCCATCTGTGCGATATCCAGCCCGGCTGCGTAACCGGCGGCCATCGCCTGGATGGCGTTGCTGGCGTTATGTCGCCCAGCCAACGGCAACGAAACATCAACTTCGCCCGTCGGTGACATCACGCGCAGCGTTTGGCCCGCTGCCGACTGTCCCACCACCTCGGCTGCAAAAGCTGGTTTCACAATGGCGGGCTCGTTCGAGGCGCCCAGCACATGCGTCCCCAGGATGCGCCGTCCAGCGCGAATGCGATCGAGCCACGATGGTGCGTGCGGATCGTCCAGATTGACGACGGCGGCGCCGCCTTCAGGCACGGCGTCAAACAGACTACCTTTTTCTTGGGCGACGCCGGCCAACGACCCCACGCCCGCCAGATGTGCGCGCTGCGCATTGGTCACGATGGCGACGGTCGGCTGTGCCAGTCGGGCCAAGGCTGCAATCTCACCCGGACGGCTCATGCCCAGTTCAATCACGGCATAGCGATGTTGCGCGCTCAGACGCAGCAAAGTGAGCGGCAAGCCAATCTCGTTATTGAAATTGCCGAGCGTGCTCAAGACGGCCTGATCACCCGCGACTGCGCGACAAAGATGGGCGACCAGCTCCTTGGTGGTGGTCTTGCCATTCGAGCCGGTCACGGCGATCACGGGCAAGCTGTAGCGCGCGCGCCAAGCCTGACCCAAGGTACCCAGCGCCTGACGCGTATCGTCACAGACGATGAGTGGCCAGCCTTCCAGCGCCGGCGAACTGAGCATTGGGTGTCCGGCTTCGACGATCGCCCCGACGGCACCGGCCTCACGGACGTCTTCGAGAAAGTCATGCGCGTCGAATTGTTCGCCGCGCAGGGCAACAAACAGGTCACCCGGTTGTAGGGTGCGCGTATCGGTCGACACGCCCTGCACCAATTCGCTCCCTGAGGCCTCCGGAAGGCGTGCCGACAACCAATCGGTCACCAGCGACAGCGGCACCGCCTCAGCCAATCGTACCGAGCGCTGGGGTTTGTTCATTGTCGCACCCATGATCAGAGCGCTTCCGCCTTCAGCTGTGCGACCTGCGCTGCCTGCCAAGCATCCAGTGCACCCTGTGCGTGAACCGCATCATCAAACGGCGTGCGCTGACCATGGATTTCCTGGGTACTTTCGTGGCCTTTGCCGGCCAGCAAAATGACATCACCCATCGCAGCGCCGGCCACCGCCGCCGCGATCGCCTGCGCGCGATCGGTCATGGTTCGCGCCCCCGGCGCCCCCTGAGCAATCGCCGCGATAATGACTTCCGGATCTTCGCCGCGTGGATTGTCCGAGGTTATCCAGACCGCATCGGCGCCGGCCACGGCCACGCGCCCCATCTCCGGCCGCTTACCCGGATCGCGGTCACCACCGCAACCAAAGAGACACACCAAGCGCCCTTCGCGCGCCGTCGCCACATCGCGCAGCGCCAACAGGATATGCGCCAGCGCATCTGGGGTGTGTGCGTAATCCACCACGACCAGAGGTTGTTGCTGGCCGCCATAACAGGCCATTCGGCCGGCCGGTGGTTCCAGCTTGTGGAGCCGCACGATGATCTCCGCTGGGCTCAAGCCTTCCGCCAACAACACGGCAGACACGGCCAGCATATTCGAGAGGTTGTGGCGACCAATGATGTGCGTCGCGAACGGCAGCCGCTCCTCACCAAAGACCAGCGTAGCGCTCAACCCTTGCGCCGTTGCTGCGATGTTTTCGGCGCCCACCCATTGAATGCGCTCTGGCAAGTCACGGGGGCGCTCGCTCAGCCCGAAGGCCATGATGACTCGCGCCGTGGTTTGCGACATGAGCGAACGACCGAAGGCATCATTATGGTTAATGACCGCAGCACGCAGCCCCGGCCAGAGAAAGAGACTGGCCTTGGCCGCCGCGTAGGCCTCCATCGTGCCGTGATAATCGAGATGATCACGCGTCAAATTCGTAAACACAGCGCAATCGATCTCGCTGCCGGCCATACGGCCTTCTTCGAGTCCGATCGACGAGGCTTCGACGGCACACGCCGTGGCGCCATCGCTAACGAAGTCGGCCAGCAGGTGGGCATACTGCGCCGCATCTGGCGTCGTGAAACCGGTCTCGACCATCACCCCCGGATAACCGGCGCCCAGCGTACCAATGACGGCACAGTGCCCGGGCATCGACTGCGCCAACCATTGCGTGACCGTCGTTTTACCATTCGTTCCCGTAACGGCCAGCACCCGCAACTTGCTACTTGGGTTGCCATACACCTGTTGCGCGACTGGTCCGATCAATTGATGTAAGCCTTCAACCGCCACCACTGGGGCGCTGCCAAATTCGGCCGAGCATAGCGGCAAATCGGCGGCCCAAAGCACTGCGCAAGCACCATTGGCCAAAGCATCGCGCGCATACACCGCCCGCGCACCCGACTCTGGCACTTCGGCGACAAAGAGATCGCCTGCCCGCACATGGCGACTATCGGCACAAACACCGGTCGGGCGCAGACCCTGCGCCAGCAACCAGCTCAGCACATCTTCACGCGAGGTGAGCACGGTCATCAGTGCACCCCTTTCTTTGCCGCAGGCGCAGCGGCCATGGTGACAGGCGCCGACAACGCCGCCTTCGTTACATCCTTTGCCGGATCCTGATCTTGCGGCACACCGAGCGTCCGCAATGAGCCGCCCATCACTTCGGAGAACACCGGCCCCGCGACATCGCCGCCGTAATGCGCGCCGACGGGTTCGTCGACAACAACGCCCACCACCAGGCGTGGGTCAGAAATCGGGCCGATGCCGACGAAGGAGGCCAGATATTTATTAGCGTAACGACCGCCGACCAACTTGTGCGCCGTGCCGGTTTTGCCGCCGACGCGATACCCCGGCACAGCGGCTTTACGCGCTGTCCCTTCCGGGCTGACGACCATCTCCAGCATCTGCCGTACCTGGCGCGATGTTTCTGGCGCGAAGACCGGCTGACCGGCTACTGACCCATTGGTTTTGAGCAACGAGAGTGGCACCACATCCCCGTCGCGACCAAAGACGCTATACGCATGCGCCAATTGCACCACGGTCACCGAAACGCCATGGCCATACGACATCGTCGCTTGTTCGATCGGCTTCCAGGTCTGCCACGGGCGCAGACGGCCGCCCACCTCACCGGGAAAACCCAGCCCCAGCGGTTTACCAAAACCGACCTTGCTCATCATGGTCCACATGTCTTCCGACGGGAAACCGAGTGCAATTTTGGTGGCACCGATATTCGATGACTTCTGGATAACCTGCGCGAGTGTTAACGCGCCGTAGGGATGTGCATCGCTGATAGTGGCCGAACCGATGGTCATCTTGCCCGGCGCACAATTGATGATGGAGTCGAATTTATATTTGCCGCGATCTAGCGCCAGCGCTGCGATAAAGGGCTTCATCGTTGAACCCGGTTCAAAGCTGTCAGTGACAGCGCGATTTCGCAGCTGGCCGCCCGACAGTTGCGCGCGGTTGTTCGGGTTATAGGTCGGCCAGTTGGCCAATGCCAGAATTTCGCCGGTCTTGATGTCGGCGACGATAACGCTACCGCCCTTGGCATTAAATTTATCGGCGGCATTGCGTAGCGCATTGAAGGCGATGAACTGGATCTTCGAATCAATCGCCAGTTCGATATCATCACCGTCTTGCGGCGGACGTTCCGAACCGACTTCCTCGACGATCTGACCACGGCGATCTTTGATGACGGTCCGCTCACCGGGTTTACCGATCAGCCGGTTTTCAAAAGCGAGCTCGACGCCCTCCTGACCGCGATCATCTTTGCCGGTAAAGCCCACCATATGGGCGACCATGTCACCCGCCGGATAGAAGCGACTGTATTCCCGATCCATCTGAATGCCGGGCAACTTGAGTGCGGCAATACGTGCCGCCGCATCCGGCGATACCTGACGCTTCAGATAGACAAAATTTTTATCGCCGTTCAGCTTTTTCTCGATCTGGCGCGGATCCATCTCCAGCAACGCAGCCAATTCTTTCAGCTGGGCCTTGTCCAGCTTGGCATCGGCCGTCGCCCAGACCGCGCGCATCGGTGTCGACTGCGCCAGCATATCGCCGTGACGATCCAGAATTTTGCCACGCGACGCGGGAATTTCCAGCACACGGCGATAGCGCGCATCGCCCCGTTCCTGCAGAAAATCTTCGTTGATTAACTGCAGATAAAAGGCCCGGCCGACCAGGGTGAGCAGTGCACCGAAAATCAGCGCCGACACCAGATGGATGCGCCAGCTTGCCAACTGATCCTTCAGCACGGGGCTCTCAGTAAAGCGATGATCCTTGCGGCTCATTGCCCACCTCCGAGTTTTTGCACCTTCTTCATGTCCGGCGGTTGCATGCCCAGCTTCTCACGGGCAATCCGTTCAATACGGGTATGCGCCGCCCACGACGACATTTCCAATTGCAGCTGACCAAATTCGACATCCAGATTATGCGAACGCTCACGCTCCAACTCCAACGCTTGCAAACGCTTGCGTGCCTGGTGCTGGGCGGCAATTGTGCCCACTGCCGATACCAGCAGCACGATGATCAGGATGAGATTGATCCGTCGCATATCCGCCTCAGGCCGCCAGTTTCTCAGCGACACGCATGATGGCGCTGCGCGCGCGGGGATTGCGATCGATTTCTGCAGCGCTGGGTTTGAGCGCTTTGCCGATCAGCTTAAGTTTTGGCAGCGGCAGTTGGGCGGCGGTCAGGGGCACACCCTTTGGCGGCTCGACCGGCTTGGCGCCGGCTTGCATGAAACGCTTGACGACACGATCTTCCAGCGAGTGGAAACTGATCACGACCAGACGACCGCCCGGCTTGAGCAGATCCAGCGCCTGCGGCAAGGTCAGCGCCAGCTGGCCGAGCTCTTGATTGATATAAATCCGTACAGCCTGGAAGGTACGCGTCGCCGCATCCTGGCCGGGCTCGCGGGTGCGCACGCACGAGCGTACAAGCGCGGCGAATTGGCCGGTTGTGGTAATAGGACACTCGGCCCGAGCAACCACAATCTTCTTTGCAATCGAGACAGCAAACCGTTCTTCGCCATAGTCCTTAATGACCTCCGCCAAAGTTTTTTCGTCGACTTCTGCTAACCAGGCCGCCGCCGTCTGGCCGCGGGTGGTATCCATGCGCATGTCCAGCGGCGCATCAAACCGAAATGAAAACCCGCGGGATGCCGTATCGATCTGGGGAGAGGAGAGCCCCAAGTCGAACAGCACCCCGTCTACCCGGGCCACATCAAACTGCACTTTTTCTGCCGCAGCACGCATGCCATCAAAAGCGGTGTGTACGAGTATGAAGCGCGAATCGCCAAGCAACGCACCGGCTGCTACGGCCTGCGGATCACGATCCAGCGCCAGCAGCCGACCCTGCGGCCCCAGCTGCGACAGAATTTTTCGGGAATGGCCGCCACGACCAAAGGTCGCATCGATGTAACAGCCGTCCGGACGAATGGCCAAGGCCTCGACCGCCTCGTCGAGCAAGACGGTTTCATGAACATCGGAGGCGGGATTTGCTTCGGCGGCGGAGGCACTGGGGGCGCGAGAACCGGGGACAGCCATCCCGGCGCGCATCGTCACAGTGCGAAATCCTCGAAGCCGGCGGGCGGTGCCGCCGACTGCAACACTTCAACCGCCGCTGCATTCTGAGCCTGCCAACCGGCATCGCTCCAGAGTTCGAAATGGGAACCGAGCCCCACCATCCAGACCTTGCGTTCCAGACCGGCAAATTCGCGCAGCTCCGGCGCCACCAGGAGACGGCCCGCCGAATCCATGCCCTCTTCACGCGCGTTACCAATGAGGACGCGCTTCAACGCGGCCGAGCGCGCATCAAAGCTGGGGGCTTGCAGAATGCGATCACGAATCGGCGTCCAGGCCGGTTCCGGATACAGCAACAGACACTTGTGCGGGTGTGCAGTCAGAATGAGGCCGCCATCGGCGCTTGCCTCACGACCCGACAACGCCGCCGATAGCGCGCCACGATGCCGCGCCGGTATCGCGAGCCGGCCTTTGGCATCGAGGGTTAGAGCAATGGCACCTTGAAAAGACATGAGCGTTTTGGCGGCAGCGGTTCTCGAAATGGAAGATCGCGGGGCCAGTGCGAAATCATTGATCTCCCACTTTTCCCCACTTTTTTCCACTTTAGAGAACAAAAAAGAGGCGGTCAACCCCTTTTCTCAGAATTTTTTCAATGACAACAAGGGCTTAGCGTACTTTTTCTCGATGGCTCAAAGAAAAATTCCCTTTTAAAATCAATGCCTGAAAAACGGCACTTAAAGTGAGTTTTTAAGAATACGCACAAAGTTATCCACAAAAAAATTTTGCCGTCAGGTGATTGACGATGGCGTGGCAAGACCCAAGGCAAAGAAAATCGCCACCCGGGGTTCCGAATGGCGATTTTTGTAAAGATTCATGGGGAAGTCGCCCGGTAAGCCGGGTTCTGTGCACCACCCTCACGGATGGCGTGACAATCATTCCTCTAGGCGCGCCGTTACCAACACGCTCAAGCAACCTACCCGGAAGCGACGCGAGCCACGCCAATGCTTCCCTATTTGGTCTTGCTCCGGATGGGGTTTACCGTGCCGTCCGGCGTTGGCCCCGGACGCGGTGAGCTCTTACCTCACCCTTTCACCCTTACCTGGCGTCTGACGCCATCGGCGGTTTGCTTTCTGTTGCCAGCGATGATGCGACGGGACGAACCTGAATCAGACACCCACCACCACTGCCCGCTGCTGCCAGCGGGACTTTCCGTCACCTCACGGTGCCCGGCCGTTAGCCGGCATCCTGCTCTGTGGAGCCCGGACTTTCCTCCCCGTACCAAAGTACGCGGCGACTGTCTGGGCGACTTCCCGAGCCTATTATACGGCGCGCGAACGGGAATTCAGGCGGCAAATCCGGCGAATGTCCAGGCGAGTGTATTGCCTGCTTCCAGCGGTACCAGCGTATCGCCATTCACATACGGATACGACGCGGGCACAGTCGTCTCTTTACGACGCAATACGACCTTGCGCTCATTAATCGGCAGACCGTAGAAGGCCGGGCCGTGCAAACTGGCAAAGCCTTCGAGCTTGTCTAGTGAACCGGCCGTTTCAAAGGCCGTGGCATACATTTCCAGCGCCACATCGGCGGTATAACAACCCGCACAACCACAGGCGGCTTCTTTGGTGAGCCTGGCGTGTGGTGCCGAATCGGTACCGAGGAAAAAAAGTGTTGATCCCGATGTGGCTGCTTCCACCAAAGCTTCGCGATGCTTCTCGCGTTTCAACACGGGCAAGCAATAGTAGTGCGGGCGCACGCCGCCCTGGAAGATGGCGTTCCGGTTATAGAGCAGATGGTGCGCCGTGATCGTGGCACCCACGCGGTCCCCGGCACTGCGCACGAAGGCGGCCGCATCCGCGGTGGTAATGTGTTCGAAGACCACGCGCAAATCGGGGAACTTGTCGAGCAGGGGTTTGAGCACGCGCTCAATGAACACCGCTTCGCGATCGAAGAGATCGATCTGGCTATCAGTCACTTCGCCATGCACCAGCAATGGCAGGCCTTGTGCCGCCATCTCGGCAAGGGCCGGGGTGGTTTTCTCAATCGCCGTCACGCCCGCATCCGAGTTGGTCGTTGCGCCTGCCGGATAGAGTTTCACGCCTTTCACAAAACCGGCGCTCTTGGCTTTGGCAATCTCTTCGGGGCTCGTCGTATCGGTGAGATACAAGGTCATCAACGGTTCGAAGCTCGAACCTGCCGGGCGCGCCGCCAGAATACGATCGCGATACGCTGCTGCCGCATCCACCGTGGTCACCGGCGGGCGCAGATTTGGCATGATGATGGCGCGCCCAAACTGCGCCGCGACGTGGGGCACGGTGACCTTCAGGGCATCGTCATCACGCAGATGGATATGCCAGTCATCCGGTTGGCGCAGCGTGATTTGGCTTGTGAGTTCGTTCATGGCAACTGCCTGGTGAAATAAATGCAATGAACGCTATTTTACGCGTCAGGCTTTTAAATCCAGCGCCCGCTGATACAACGCATCCTTGGGCACCCCCGTCAGCTGTTGCGCGATCTGCGCCACCTGTTTGGTCGGCAACCCGGCCTCTACCAATGTACGTACTACCTTGTCGGCATCGTCATCGAGACCAGCCACAGCCGGCGGCTGTTCTGCCGGTGGATAAATCACCAGCACAAATTCGCCCCGGGCATGATGCGGATCGGCATTCAGCCAGGTCAGGGCCTCGCCCAGCGGTAGTCGCACCGATTCCTCGAAGATCTTGGTCAGCTCACGCGCAATGAGAACGTCACGTTCGGCGCCGAACACGTCAGCCAGTGCCGTCAGCGTGGCGTCGATGCGATGCGGTGCTTCGTAAAAGACCAGCGCCAGATCGTTACCAGCGCGCGCTTTCCAACCGGCGAGGACGCGTAAACGTTCCTGTGTTTTGGTCGGCAGAAAACCAGCAAAGATCCAGCCACCACCCGCATGCGTCAGGCCGGCGATGGACAAGGCCGCTGCGGCGGCACACGCGCCGGGCACCCCAACAACCCGGTGACCCACGGCGCGGATCGCGGCGACAATACGACCACCGGGATCTGAAATCGCTGGCGTACCGGCGTCGCTCACCAGCGCCACCGAATCCCCCGCGGCCAGATGCTGCGCAATCTTCTGCGCTGCCCGTTGTTCATGATGTTCATCCGCCACCAGCATGGCCGCATGGCTGCCCACATGGCGCAACAGGGTGGCCGTTCGGCGCGTATCTTCGGCCGCTACAAACGCGACGTCGCACAGGATGCGCGCGGCACGCGGGCTTAAATCCTCCAGATTACCGATAGGCGTCGCTACCACGTAGAGCACCGCACCCGTCCCGATTTCTTCGGGGGTGCTTGCGGCAGTCGTCGGCGATTGCGTTAAAGTCATAAACGTTAAAACCCACGGAACAGAACGGCACGATAACATGCGTACCGATAAACAGCTCGCAGGTGACGCGGCGGAATCTCTGGCCATCGCGCTGATCGAACGCGCCGGATTGCGGGTGCTGGAACGCAATTACCGCGTGCGCGGCGGCGAGATCGATGGCATTGCACTGGATGGCGAAACACTCGTTTTCGTGGAAGTTCGTTACCGAAAGCATGCGCGCTTTGGCGGCGCTGCCGCCAGCATCGATCAGCGCAAGCAGCAACGCATCATTCATGCGGCACAGATCTACCTGATGAAAAATCCCCGTCACGCGAACCGGTCGTGCCGCTTCGACTGCGTGTTACTTGACGCACTCGACACCAACGCCGCCGAATGGATTAAAGATGCCTTTCAACTTTTTTAGCCGCGCGCGCTTGGCCGCTATCTTGCTGTGTCTCAGCCTAGCATCGTTGGGCCACGCCCAGATGCCCAGCGTCGAAACCACGGCGCCTACAACGCGCTCTTCGCAAGCCAGCCTGCTGATTCAATCATCGCCCCTGGCCGGCAGTCAGTTTCACGCGCTGTCGGAAGTCGTCTCGCAGATTCGGGTCGGCGATGCGCTGGCGCTCAAACGCGA
>VEQD01000009.1:23163-36200 GCA_018883385.1 Rhodocyclaceae bacterium
CTACAACGCGCTCTTCGCAAGCCAGCCTGCTGATTCAATCATCGCCCCTGGCCGGCAGTCAGTTTCACGCGCTGTCGGAAGTCGTCTCGCAGATTCGGGTCGGCGATGCGCTGGCGCTCAAACGCGAAGCCGACAACCCCTTTGATCGGAACGCGATTCAGGTACTCTGGCAGGGGCACCTACTGGGCTACGTGCCCCGCCGCGAAAACAAGGCGGTCGCCCGTGCCATGGATCGCAACGAGCCTCTGACCGCCCGCATAGTCGCGCTGGAGCCGGATGAAACCCCCTGGCGCCGCCTACGCTTTGAAATCAGCGTCCCATTGGATGCGCCGCCAGCGGCTACTGGCAAATCTGACGCCAAATCAGCACGCTAAGGCCTGCGAGGGGCGTGTTAAGATCATCGCCATCAGAACCCGGTCTCGGCACTAGACGCACTGAGACCGCTACCCTCACGGAGTTTCTGCATGGACTTACAATCGCGCGTTAAACGCCATTTCGAAGACAGTGCCCAAACCAAACTCAAGGCCGCCGAAACGCTCAGCGCACCGGTCGCCGCCGCCATTGACACCATGGTGCAATCCTTAATCTCCGGCGGCAAGATTCTGTCGTGCGGCAACGGCGGCTCGGCGGGTGATGCCCAGCATTTCGCCGCGGAGCTGGTGGGTCGCTTCGAGCGCGAACGCCAGGAACTGGCCGCAGTTGCGCTGACCACCGATACCTCGATTATCACGGCCATCGCCAATGACTACGCCTACGACGTGATTTTCTCGAAGCAGGTGCGCGCTCTGGGCCACCCCGGCGATGTTTTGCTCGCCATTTCCACCTCGGGCAACTCCAAGAACGTGATCGAAGCCATCAAGGCTGCCCACGAACACGACATGCACGTGATTGCGCTCACCGGCAAGGGTGGCGGCCAGATCGGCGCCATGCTGCGCGATGGCGACATTCATCTGTGCGCACCGGCGGATCGCACCGCGCGTACGCAAGAAACGCATCTGACCATCATTCACGCACTCTGCGACGGCATCGACGTCTCGCTGCTCGGAGAGGATGCATGAAGCTGAGGACAACACTAAGCGCCAAGCGCACCATCGTCAGCGCTATCGCCGCCATCTGCCTAACGACGCAACTCACCGCCTGTATCGAAACGGCGATCGTCGGTGCCGTGGCTGCTGGCGCCATCGTGCTCTCTGACCGTCGTTCGGTGGCTGTGTACTCGAAGGATGCCTGGATCGATGTTCAGGCCGCGACCCCACTCAACGAGATTGGCCCGACGAGTACGACACATATCATCGCCAACGCGTTCAATAGCCGCGTTTTACTCACCGGCGAGGTGGCTTCGGAGACCGACAAGCAAAAAGCCGCCGAGGTGGTCAAAGCCATTTCCGGCGTGAAAGGTGTCGACAACCAGCTGGTCGTTGGTCCGATCACTTCTCTGGAAGTACGCAACAACGACAGCTTCATTACCTCCAAGGTCAAGAGCCGCTTAATCGGCGATCACCCGGAACTGGGCAATGCCATGAAGGTCATCACCGAGAATGGCGTCGTCTTTGTGCTCGGTATGCTGACGCAGAGCGAGCTTGAGCGTGGCATTGAAATCGCCCGCACCACCTCTGGCGTGAAACGTGTCGTGAAAACCAGTCTGATTACGATCATTCAGGAACCGCAAGCGAAGGCGCTGGATCAGGAAGCGAAGGATGATGCCTCCAAAACCCAAGGTACGGTAACGCCCCTCCCCGATGGCTCACAACCGCAGACGGCACCCGTGACACAACCGACAACGCAGGGTGTTAATTAATCAGGCGCTAGATGCCCTGAAGCAACCTCACTTCGGCGGCCGCAATCGCTGTCGGCGTACCCAGCAGCACCACCACGTCGCCTTCCTGCACCCGGGTCTCTGGACCCGGTTCCAGCCCACGGATCCCATGACGGCGAATCGCGCTGATTTCGACGCTATGCAAATCGAGTGATTCCAGGGTCTGGCCGATGGCAAAGGCGCCCGCTTCGATCAGCACCGAACTCATACGCGCTGAATCGTCATCGGCCTCTTCGGGTTCGTCGGATACGCCCTTAAAGAACCCGCGCAACAGGCGGTAACGCGCGCTACGCGCATCACGCGCCCGACGCATCACCCGATTCAACGGCACACCCAGCAGCAACAACGCATGGGAACCCAGCATCAGGCTGGCCTCCAGCGCATCGGGCACGACTTCAGCGGCACCGGCAGCGACCAGGCGGGGCATATCGCGTTCGTCTTCGGTGCGCACCAGTACGGGGAGATCCGGTCGCAGTTCACGACAATAGTGCAGCACTTTCTCCGCGGTCGGGGTGTCAGCAAAGGTGATCACGACCACGCTCGCCCGCTTGACGCCGGCAGCAATTAGGTTCTCCCGACGACCGGCATCGCCGAACAACACGGTCTCACCGCCTTTGGCTGCCTCCCGCACGCGCTCTGGGTCGAGATCCAGCGCGACATAACCAATGCCTTCCTTGCTCAGAATACGTGCCAACGCCTGACCACTGCGGCCAAAGCCGCAGACCACCGCATGCTTCTGGGTGGCGATCGAAGCAACCGCCAATTGCGTCAGCTGCATGGACCGGGTCAGCCACTCGCTGGCAGAAAAACGGATCACCAGACGATCGCACCAGTAGACGATGATCGGCGCCAGCATCATGGAGATGAGCAACGCCGCCAGAACAACTTGAATGATCGGCCGTTGCGCCAGCCGCGCCGAGGCGATTTCCGTCAACAACACAAAACCGAATTCGCCCCCGGTAGCCAACCAGAGCGCCGAACGCATCGCCGTCGACTGACCGCCGCCAAAAAGGCGCGAGAGTGTGAACACAATCAGCGTCTTGACGATCAGCACGGCGACGACGATGAGCAACACGATCCAGAGATGGTTCCAGATCACCGTCGGGTTGAGCATCATACCGATGGTGACGAAGAAGAGCCCCATCAGCACATCGCGGAAGGGTTTGATATCTTCTTCCACCTGATGCCGGTATTCGGTCTCGGCAATCAGCATCCCCGCCACGAAAGCACCCAATGCGAGCGACAAGCCGGCCTCTTCGGTAATGTACGCCAATCCCAGCGTGACCAGCAGCACGTTGAGTACGAAGAGTTCGGAGGATTTTCCCAGGGCCACGATATGGAACCAGCGGCGCATCCACTTCTGCCCGACGAACAGGACCACACCCAGAACCACGATGGCCTTCAGCAAGGCCACACCGACTTCCACCGCCATGTCGGCGGCCGGTTGACCCAGCGCGGGAATGACGATCAGCAACGGCACGACCAGCAGATCCTGCGCCAGCAGCACGCCCATCACTTCGCGACCATGTGGCGCCTGCAGTTCCCGCCGTTCCACCAGCAATTTTGAGAGCACAGCGGTCGACGACATCGCCACAGCGCCACCAAAGGCCAGGCCGGCCTGCCAGCTCAAACCGCAGGCCATGGCGATCCCGGCGATCACCGCCATGGTGACGAGCACCTGCGTCATCCCGAAACCAAACACGGTTTTGCGCATGGTGTAGAGACGCGCCAGCGAAAACTCCAGGCCGATCGAGAACATCAGGAACACCACGCCAAATTCGGCGAGGGTATTGGCCGCCTTGACGTTTTTCAGCAGCGACAGGGCATGCGGCCCGATCAACAACCCGACCAGCAGATAACCGAACATCGGCGGCATATTGACCCGGCGCACCAGGATCACGCCCAGCACCGAGGCCATCAACAGCAGCAGAATCAGGGACAGCGAGGACATAAAGGGCGGGATCGGCTCGGCGCGCGGGATTGGCGCATCCGGTTTGTTATACTCAACGCAATCATACCCTTGCCGCATACCATGTCCGCAAACTCAACCGCCGGCGCACCAAATAAATCGGCTCAAGCCCAACTCGACGACGCCAGAATACTCACGCTGGCGCGCGCCGTGCTGCGCACGGAAGCTGATGCGCTGATCGAACTGGAACCCAAACTCGGCGACGCCTTCGTGCAAGCCGTCCGCGCCTTGCACGATTCGCCGGGTCGGGTCATTGTTTCCGGGATGGGTAAATCGGGGCACGTCGCCCGCAAGATGGCAGCCACCTTTGCCTCCACCGGCACACCGGCCTATTTCGTGCACCCGGCCGAAGCCAGCCATGGCGACCTGGGCATGATCACCGGCGATGATGTCTTTCTGGCGCTCTCATATTCCGGCGAGTCCGACGAACTGGCGGCGATTCTGCCGGTACTGCGCCGATTGGGCACCCGTATCATCGCCCTGACCGGCAACACGCAATCCTCGCTCGCCCGCGAAGCCGACATTGTTCTGGATGGCAGTGTGGCGCGCGAAGCCTGCCCGCACAATCTGGCACCCACGGCAAGCACCACCGCCGCCCTCGCGCTTGGTGATGCGCTTGCGGTGGCGCTGCTCGAAGCCCGTGGCTTCAGCCCCGAAGATTTCGCGCTCTCGCATCCCGGGGGGGCACTCGGTCGACGCTTACTAACCCATGTCAGCGATGTCATGCACACCAAGGCCGATCTGGCCTGCGTAGGGCCCGACAGTTCTCTGGCCGATGCAGTATTGGCTATCTCACGCGGCAGCCTGGGTATGACCGTCATCATTGATACGGACGACCGGGTTCTGGGCATCTTCACCGATGGCGACCTACGTCGGGCGTTTGGCAAACAACTGGATCTGCAACAAGTCCGCGTGCGCGATGTCATGACGGCCGCACCTAAAACCATCGGTGCAGACCGGCTGGCCGTGGAAGCCGTGGCGCTGATGGAAAAGCACCGGATCAACCAGCTCGTCGTCACCCAGGCCGATGGCCGACTGATTGGCGCACTCAATATGCACGATCTGTTTCGCGCCAAGGTGGTTTAAATGATCGACGCGCTGAAGACGCTGAAGTTCATGGCCTTTGACGTCGATGGTGTGCTCACCGACGGGAAGCTGACCTATCTCCCGGACGGCAGCGAAACCAAAACCTTCTACACACTCGACGGCGCCGGCATTCGTATGCTGCAAAAGGCGGGCATTACTGTGGGGTGGATCACGGGGCGCTCCTCGCCCGCCGTCGAACATCGCGCCAAGAATCTCGGCATCACACATCTGGCGCAGGGCGTCGGCGACAAATACAAAGTATTCGCCGCGTGGTTGGCCGAAGCACAGCTGGATTTTGCCGAAGCGGGATTTATGGGCGATGACCTGATCGACCTTGCCGTGATGAACGCCTGCGGCTTCTCGGCAGCGCCCGCCAACGCAGTGGCGATTGTGCGCGAACAGGCCGACCTGGTTACCAGCGAGCGCGGCGGCGGCGGCGCCGTGCGCACGGTCTGCGAACACATTCTGAAAGCCCAGAACAAACTGGACGCTTTTCTCCATAGCGGCATCCACTAAAGATGTCCTGGAAAGCCAGTCCGGTTGTGCAACCTGTCCTGCGCGATATTTTTACCGCAGCGTTTCCGATTGGCCTACTGATCGTACTCGCCGCACTCTCTTACTGGCTCGGCGTGGTCGCAGCGGCGGATCCGGTCGATATCGGTGGGCGTTTCCGCCATGACCCGGATACGATCATTCGCCAGTTTGACGGGGTCAGTTACGACGAGCGTGGCATGCGCAAAGCGGGTCTCATCGGCGCCGAACTCCGGCATTTTCCCGACGATGAAAGCGCCGTGGTGCAAAAGCCTTTCATGCGACGATTCGCCGCAGCCGGCGAACCCGCGACTGTAACGGCCGACCAGGCGGTCATGAACAGTGACGGATCGGAAGTCGATTTGACCGGCAATGTGAAAGCCTATCGCCCGCCGCAGAATGGCAAGCCCGCCATCACGCTGACCGCACCGCATATGCATGTGCTGGTCGACGAAGAACGCGCCCGCACCCCGGGATTTGCAAAAATCCAGCAGGGTAGCTCGTGGATTAGCGGCACCGGCTTTGACGCCGACAACGTGACGCAAGTCTTCAATTTCCACAGTAATGTCACGGGCAGTTACAAACGCTGATGGTGCATCGTTCAATCCCGCGTCCGCTTTTGGCCGTGCTCCTCGCTGCAGTGTTGGCCTTCCCCGTGCCCTCATGGGCTGATCGCAACGACAGCAGCAAGCCGATGGACTTCAAGTCGCAGCAGGCGCACATGGACGATTTGCGTAAAACCTACAACTACGTCGGCCAGGTGCGCATGACGCAAGGTACGCGACAGCTGAGCGCTGATAAAGTCGTCATCAAGCAGGATGCCGCCGGGTTCAGTAAAAGCGTTGCCACCGGTACGGCGCAAAAATTGGCCCACGTGAAGCAGCGCGAAAACGATGGCAAGGGCTGGATGGAGGGCTGGGGCGAGCGCATCGAATACGATGACCGCACCGACAAGATCTTCTTCTTTGATCAGGCCCGCATCAAGACGTCGACGGATGACGCCAAAGGCGACGTGATCATTTACGACAACGTCACCGAGCGTTATCAGATCCTGGCCAAGGGGCAACCCATCCCGGATCAATCCAAAGCATTACCGGCGCAACCCGCTATCGCCCCGCGTAAAGCGCCTGAAAGAAAATTTGGCGTCGCGCCCAGCAACGTGCCGCTACCGAGCACCAACGCCCCGACGACCAGCACCGCCCCGGATGGCCGGGCAAAAGCTGTCATTACGCCTGAAAAATAATTAGTTCGGCCGATAACTCCAGGCCAACTGCCGACGGTCGACCTCGGCAATGATTTCGCCCAGTGCCTGTTCTACCCGATCGGCCGCACCCGTCACACCCAATTCCAGGTGACGGCGAACACCATCCTCGGTCAAGGATGGCAACGAAAAGAGTTTCAGATCCGGGTACTGGGCAACGATGCGCTCCATCAAATCAAGCAGTGCACTTTCGTAAGCTCGCTCACCGGTCAGCAGAATCGCCCGATCCACATCCGGCGACTGAAGGAAATAGCCGCTGTAATAAGTGTCCAGCACCCATTCCAACATGGGGTGCGCCATCTGCGGAAAGCCCGGCACGAAGTAATGCCGGTGCATCATAAAACCGGGAATCCGGTTAAACGGGTTCGGGATAATTTCAGACCCCTCGGGAAAGGTACCGAGCAGCAAACGTTGTGGCGTGATGTCATCGGCAAAACGTGCACGGATTTCTTGCTCCGCGTCGGGATGCAAGACTAATGGCACCGTAAAGGCAGTAGCCGCAGCCTGTCGCGTATGGTCATCAGGTGTGTTGCCGATGCCCCCGAATGAAAACACCACATCACCGGCAGCACGCGTGCGGGCAAAGACGCTAGCCAGGCGCGCACGATCATCGCCCAAATATTCGACCCAGGATAAACGCAGACCTCGTGCCGCCATCACGCCGGCCAGCCAGCTGAAATGTTTGTCCGTCCGTTTGCCGGAGAGAATCTCGTCGCCAATGATCACGGCACCAAAGGTGGGCATTTTGTTCGCAGACTGATTCATCGAATCTGCTCCCGACCAGAGCTCATGATGATTTCTCCTTCAACGATTTCACCCGCGCCATCCGTCTGGCCACGTTGTAGGCTTAGCGCTTCCAGCGCCGCCACCGAAAACATCAGCGCCGTGAACGATGCCGCAAAAAAACCCACAATGGGAATATGCGCCATCAATGCACCGACCGCACCCAACACCAGGAAACTGCCGCGAAAGCGTTGGCGCACGGTCTTCAATTCGTCATCGTTCGCATAATTCGTCAGCGCGTCAAAAGCCAAAGTTCGGGCGTTGAACCAGGCCAGCCAGCCCACCGGCAACACAAAGGCCAGGCCCGGCACCAGCCACAGCGGTAGCGTCAACAACCAACCGGCGAGATACACCAGCGTCGACACCGCGCTGACCCAGGCCGACTCGAAGGTTCTGTCTGAGCCATGCCGGCGCAGCTGCGGATACGCGGTACGACCCAGCCAATCGGTCAATTGCGCCACGATAAGCAGCCCGGAGACCAGTGCCGCCAAGCCATAACTGATCGCAAACAACATCAGCCAGGCGGCCACCCAGGCGAAGATATCGGCTACGCTGGTCCAGCCAATGCCGATCAACCAGGTCGCCGGTGCCATGCCGAGAAACTGTGCGGATAAGGGCTGCAACGCCAACACCAGCAGAATGATCAAACTACCAACGGCCACAGCCACCGGAATGGCCAACAGCCGCCACAGCGCCGGATTACGTACCGCCGCCAGGCTGCGCCAGAACACACGGGTGACAAACAGTAGATCCAACATCGTTCCTTTCCTATGCGTGACCCAATTGCTGCCACGCTTTTTCTAACCGCTTCACCGATACCGGCAGCGGGGTCTTCAATTCCTGGGCAAACAGACTGACCCGCAATTCTTCGAGCTGCCAGCGGAACTGCTCAAGTCGTTCATCCTGCACACCGTTGCGCGCCAGTTCTCGGGCACGCCGTTCGTAAGACTGCCACAAACGCTGCCAATCTGCGAGCGCGGCATCATCTCGGGTCAATGCAGGGGGACCACCGCTCTTTAATCGATCAAGGCGGACATGATGCGCCTTGATGTAACGCGGCAGGTGTTGCAGATGGTCGCGCTCAATCTCGCGCACAAAACGCGGTGTCACCAGACGGTTCAAGTGGGCCTCAATATCGGCCGCAGCTGCCGGCCAGGCTTTTGCTGTGAGCAATCGCTTACGAATACTCGCCCACTCATCCAACACGGTCCGAACAAGGCGGGTCAGCTCCTGAAGCAATAAACCGAAACGCTCGCGACCACGACGCGCCGCTTCAGAAAACGCTGCTTCGCTGCGCGGCCAATCATGCGGATTATCGCTCAGGCAGGCTTGTTGCAGGGCCGCCCACAGCATTTGCTGCACCAGATCCGCCACATCACCCAAAGGCATATAACGCATGCCGAGCTCACTATCTTTGCGCAGCTGCTTTTCAAACCCCTTCCAGGGTTCATTGAGTGCGATGGCAAACAAGCGCAGCAAGCCTTGGCGGTGCACAGTCCGCGCCGCATCCGGAGAATCAAACACCCGAATGGAAACGGATGCACCCTCATCCTGCAATGCCGGATAACCGAATAAGGTCTGCCCATCGACGCTGAGCTCCATCATTTCAGGCAGTTCGCCAAAGTTCCAGGCCGTGATACCGGCGGTTTTGACCGGTGTCAGCAATATCGCAGGGTTATCCGATGCTGCCGCTGGTGTCGTGTGTGCCTGAGCTGCCTGCACGGCTGCCTGGGCTGATTCGCTAAAAGCCTGCCGCGCTTCTTGCGCCCAGCGCGCCCGAAGTTCGCTCAAGCTACGCGACTGATCACGTTGGCGGCCATCGGCATCGACCAAGCGGAAGTTCATGGATAGATGCGCGGGCAGCGACTCCGGCGCAAATGCGTCTGGTGTCAGTGTCCACCCCCGCGCATTGAAACCCCGCTCAAAAAGAATGTGATGCATCAGTGCGGTCAACAGGCCCGCTTGTGTTCGACTCGCCCGATTCGTTTGATCGGCTTGCGCCGCGATAAATTCATCCACAAAACTTGGCAGCGGTACCAGCTTGCTTCGATAACGTTGCGGCAACTGCTTCAGCAACTGTAAGACCTTATCGCGCAATAACCCGGGCACCAGCCATTCGCAGGCTTCCGGCGATAAACGATTCAAATACGCCAGCGGTAAGGTCAAGGTCACACCATCATCGGCAGCGCCTGGAGCGAAGTGATACGACAGATCGAAGCGCGCGCCGCCTATGTCGATGTCTGGCGGAAAGTTATCCGTCGTCACACCACCTGCCTCATGGCGCATCAGGTCGTCCCGATCCAGATACAAGAGCGTCGGATTTGCCTTCTCGGCCTCACGCCGCCAGGCATCAAAGCCAGCGCCGTTCACGATATCGGCGGGAATGCGGGCATCGTAAAAGGCTTCAATCAATGCGTCGTCGACCAATACATCTTGCCGACGCTGCTTGTGCTCAAGCAGCTCAATGTCATCGATGAGTTTCTGGTTATGTCGGTAGAACGGCCAGCGACTGATCCAGGTTTGATCGATTTCACCCGCCACCAGGCCTTCCCGGATAAAAATTTCGCGCGAGGCAACAGGGTCCAACGGGCCAAAATGCACGCGCCGTTTGGCCTGGAGCGTTAAGCCATACAAGGTGGTTCGCTCAAAGGCGACGACCTGCATGGCTTTCTTTTCCCAATGCGGTTCACTGTAACTGCGTCGGATCAGGTGTTCACCGATCTGTTCAATCCACTCCGGGTTCACCCGCGCCACACAACGCGCAAACAGGCGTGAGGTTTCGGCAAGTTCCGCGGCGACGATCCATTTGCCAGCTTTTTTCTGTAGATAAGAGCCCGGATGCACGACGAAGCGAATGCCGCGCGCGCCCAGATAATCACCCTTCTCTTCCGACTTACAACCGACATTGCCCAATAAGCCTGTCAGCAGCGCACGATGAATCTGTTCATAGGTTGCAGGTGTCGTATTCAACTTCCAGCCGAGCTCGGCGGCGAGCGTGTGCAACTGGCCGTGGATATCGCGCCACTCGCGCAGGCGCAGAATCGACAAAAAATTCTTCTGACACAACTGCGTTAGTTTGCGTGAAGAGTGGTGCTTCATCGCCTCTTCATACCAGGCCCAGAGTTTGAGCCAGGCCGTGAATTCGGATTGTTCCTCTGGCCCGAACAAGATGCGCCGATGCGCTTCTTCGGCTGCCTGTTGCTGCTCCGGCGGTCGCAAGCGCGGGTCCTGGGCACCCAGCGCGCTGGCAATAATCGTCATCTCGGTCAGGCAATGGTTGTCGCGCGCCGCCAGCACCATGCGCCCGATCCGCGGGTCCAGCGGCAAACGCGCCAGGTCACGGCCGAGTCTGGTCAACTGTTGCCGGTTATCAACGGCACCTAATTCCTGCAATAACAACAGACCATCGCGAATCGCCTTTTCGGGCGGCGGCTCGATGAAGGGAAATTGCGTCACGTCCCCCAGCTTCAGATCCAGCATGCGCAGGATCACGTTGGCTAGCGAAGATCGTAAAATCTCCGGATCGGTAAATTCGCTACGTGCTTCGAAATCCAGCTCGTCATAGAGTCGAATACAGATGCCGTCGGCCACGCGACCACAACGACCGGCGCGCTGACGCGCCGCCGCACGCGATATCTTCTCGATCTGTAGCTGCTCGACCTTGCTGCGATACGAATAACGTTTAACGCGGGCCAAGCCGGCATCTACGACGTAGCGGATGCCCGGAACGGTCAACGAGGTTTCTGCGACGTTGGTCGCCAGCACAACACGGCGGCCGCTATGCCCCCGAAAAACCCGATCCTGCTCCTCGGCGGATAAGCGTGAATACAACGGCAATATTTCGGTATGTGGCGGGTGATGTTTGCGAAGGACTTCGGCCGCCTCGCGAATCTCGCGTTCACCCGGCAAAAAAACCAACACATCACCTGGTCCGCATCGGGCTAGCTCATCAACGGCATCGCTGATCACTTCATACAGCCGTTCTTCGTCAGCCTCACGCGCTTCACGCGTGCTGCGCTCTTGACGCTCAGAGGTGCCTGGCTTGCTGTTCGTGACTTTGTCCCGTGGATCTTCGATGGGCCGCCAGCGGACCTCGACCGGATAGAGGCGACCCGACACTTCAATCACGGGAGCGGGCTTACCATCAATGGCGAAATGCTGCGCAAAGCGCTCAGCATCGATGGTGGCCGAGGTGATGATGACCTTCAGATCCCGGCGCTTCTGTAACAGACGCTTCAGATAACCCAGTAGAAAATCAATGTTCAGGCTGCGTTCATGCGCCTCATCGATGATGATCGTATCGTAGGCTTTGAGCAGCGGGTCATGCTGCGATTCGGCCAGCAGAATGCCGTCCGTCATCAGCTTGATCAACGAATCCGGCGCGGTACGATCCTGGAAGCGCACTTTGACACCCACGCCTTCACCAATGCGCGTGTCGAGCTCTTCGGCCACGCGCCGGGCCACCGAGCGCGCGGCCAGACGACGCGGCTGTGTGTGACCGATCAATCCCTGCACGCCCCGTCCGAGTTCCAGACAGATCTTGGGCAACTGGGTCGTTTTACCAGAGCCGGTTTCCCCGCAGATGATCACCACCGGGTTGGCGGCAATGGCCTTCGCTATCTCGTCCTTGCGGCCGCTGACCGGCAGCGATTCCGGAAAGTGGATTTTTCCGGCCAGTTGCCCCAAGCGCGCCTCGCGGGCAGCAATTTTTGACGAAATTTTCGGGGGTAACGATGCATGCATAGCCGTTATTTTAACGGCCGTATCCGGTAGAATGCAGTGCAATATTCATCCTAACTATGCCACGACCGTGAGTTCTCATAAACCCGCCACATCTGCCGCTGCCGAACCCACCGTCGCCAGCAATTTTCTGGTGCAGGTGGTCGAGCAGGATCTGGCCCAGGGCAAATACAAGGAGCGTCACTGGTCGGGTCAACCGGGCCCTGCCGCACAACAGAAAAGCAGTCCACTGGATCCGGCGGCAATCCGAACACGCTTTCCGCCCGAGCCTAACGGCTATCTGCATTTCGGCCACGCCAAATCCATCTGCCTGAACTTCGGCTTGGCCGAACGCTTTGGTGGGGCGTGCCATATGCGTTTCGATGACACTAACCCGACCAAGGAAGAGCAGGAGTACGTCGATTCGATCATTGAATCCGTCACCTGGCTGGGCTACGGCTGGCAGTTCCAAAATGAAAACAACCTGTACTTTGCCTCGGACTATTTCGACTTCCTCTACGCATTTGCCGAAAAACTGATTGAAGCCGGCCACGCCTATGTCGATGAACAAAGCGCTGACGAAATCCGTCAGAATCGCGGCACACTGACCCAGCCGGGCACCAATTCGCCCTGGCGTGACCGCCCGGCCACCGAGAGCCTCGACCTATTCCGCCGCATGAAAGCGGGTGAATTTGCTGACGGCAGCCTGGTGCTACGCCTCAAGATCGATATGAGTTCGGGCAACATCAATCTGCGCGATCCGCTGGCCTACCGGATCCGCCATGCGCATCACCATCGCACCGGTGACACCTGGTGCATCTACCCGCTGTACGACTTCACGCATGGCGTGTCGGACAGCCTGGAAAACATCA
>VEQD01000010.1:0-6702 GCA_018883385.1 Rhodocyclaceae bacterium
CGCTGGCAGAAGGTTTCTTGCTCATGTCGGCATGGGCGCCCGGTGGTGTTCCGTCAGACGGCGTTCTGCTTCAGATGTTTCTGAACAATCTGCAGCAGCGGGGCGTGCACCTTGGGTGCCCCTGCCACCACGTCGCCGGACTTCAGATAATCGCTATCGCCATTGAGATCGGTCACGAAACCACCGGCTTCCTGAATCATGAGCACGCCGGCGGCCATATCCCACGGCGAGAGGCCGAATTCCCAGAAGCCATCCAGACGGCCGGCGGCCACGTAGGCCAGATCCAGCGAAGCGGCGCCAGGGCGACGCATCCCTGCAGTTTTTTCGGTGAGTTCGCGGAATGCGCCCAGATAGGCGTCGACGCGGTCGAACACGCGATAGGGGAAACCGGTCCCGATCAGCGCATCGGTCAGGCGGTCGTTACGGCTGACACGCAAGCGCCGATCGTTGAGGAAGGCGCCGCGGCCTTTGCTGGCGGTGAAGAGTTCGTTGCGGATCGGATCGTAGATGACACCGTGCGCGAGTTGGCCTTCCTGGGCGAGCGCGATTGAAATGGCGTACTGCGGAAACCCGTGGATGAAATTGGTTGTGCCATCGAGCGGGTCGATGATCCATTCGAATTCGGATTTGCCCGGCGTCTTGCCGGTTTCTTCCGCTAGAATGCCGTGGTTCGGATAGGCTTCCAGCAGGATTTCCTTGATGGCATCCTCGGCGGCCCGATCGATTTGCGTGACATAGTCGCTCTGACCTTTACGGGCGACCTGCAGATTGTCGAGTTCGAGCGCGGCTCGGTTGATGATTTGACCGGCACGACGTGCGGCCTTAACGGCAACATTCAGAAAGGGATGCATATCAGGGACACAGAGCAAGTGGCGTCACCACACTGGTTCGCCGGAATGCGCGTATTGTACCTGCTGGCTGCCTGCCGGTCGACCTGGGTCAAAGCAGGATAACTGCAGGATCATGAGCTTAAATGACGACTGATTTATCTTCACCAACCACCGCCTTTGGTGGTTTTCTGGACAGCCAGCGTATTGTGCTGTGTCGCCCTTCGCACCCGGGCAACATTGGTGCGGTCGCACGCGCCATGAAGACCATGGGACTGGCGCAGGGTCGGCAATTGATTCTGGTCAATCCGCTCTGTGCGATTGACGAGGTCGCGCTGCGTCGCGCATCGGGGGCGGCCGATGTGCTCGAGTCGTGCCGCATCGTAGCGACGTTGCCTGAGGCCCTGGTGGGTTGCATCGGTGTTTTTGGCATGACGGTGCGTGCCCGGGAGCTCGGGCCGCCGCCAATGTCACCGCGAGATGCTGTGGCGTCGGCGCAAGCGTTCTGGCAGGGCGCGTCGGGCGCGCCATCGGCCTTTGTATTCGGAAACGAGACCAACGGGCTGACCAACGAAGAATTACAGTTCTGTCGCGCCGAGGTCAGCATTCCGACAAACCCGGACTACGGGTCGTTGAATCTGGCGGCAGCGGTGCAGATCATGACGTATTTGCTGCGCGAAGCGTCAGGCATGACCGTTCAAGAAGCGGCAGGTACCACGCGTTATGCATCGGCGCTGGCATCCTCGGATGCGGTCGAGGGTTTTTATCGGCAGCTCGAAGCGGCGTTGATTGGCGTCGGCTTTCATGATCCGGATCGACCGCGCCGGTTGATGCCCAAGCTCCGCCGGATCTTCGAACGCACCCGGCTGGAAGTTGACGAGGTCAACATCCTGCGCGGTGTTGTCAGTGCCCTGACGGATGCCGACAAGCGGCCCAAGGTTGATTAAAAAACTCAGGATTAGTACAATTCAAGCTGAATACAATCAGCCACCAAGCCACCTAAGCATAAATAAATCATTACGTTAGCCGACAATGTTTAAGTCCATTCGTGAAGACATCCAGTCGATTTTTGATCGCGATCCTGCCGCACGTTCCACGTTGGAAATTGTGACGTGCTACCCGGGTGTGCACGCAATGCTCTTTCACCGTCTGGCGCACAAGCTGTGGCAGTGGCATCTGTACTGGCTGGCACGCTTCATGTCGCACATCGCACGTTTTCTGACGGGCATTGAAATTCACCCGGGGGCCACGATCGGCCGCCGCTTCTTTATTGATCACGGCATGGGCGTGGTGATCGGTGAAACGGCGATCATTGGCGACGATGTGACGATCTATCACGGGGTGACGCTGGGCGGCACCAGCTGGAACAAGGGGCGGCGCCACCCGACGCTTGAGAATGGTGTGGTGATTGGGGCGGGTGCCAAGGTTCTGGGCCCAATTACGATTGGGGCCGGCGCCCGGGTTGGGAGTGACGCCGTCGTGGTGAAAGACGTGCCGGCCGGTGCAACGGCCGTGGGTAACCCGGCACGGGTGATCGAAAACGACAAACCTGAAACACCGATTACGCCAGAGGGCGCCAAGGCCGGTTTTGCTGCCTATGCGATCAACCGCGATGCCAGCGACCCTTACGCCAAAGCATTGCATGCCTTGCTGGCGCATGCCGCCGAGACGGACCAGCGCCTGGAGCAATTACTGAAGAAACTGGAGGCCTCGGGTGTGCCGGTTGCCGAGGCTCAGGCGGTGGCTGATAAATTCGATCCCCAATACCTGAGCAAAATGGTTGACTAATCGGGTCGGCATCCTTATAGTTGATAAAAATACTTGGATATAGGGGGTCGTTTGAACCACCCGCATCCATCTTCCGTAGGAGCCTGACATGAGATTAACGACCAAAGGCCGCTTTGCGGTGACCGCCATGATTGACCTCGGTCTGAATGGTGGCGAAAAGCCGGTGACGCTGTCGGCGATTAGCGAGCGTCAGAGTATTTCGCTGTCTTATCTGGAGCAGCTTTTTGCCAAGCTGCGACGTCATGGCATTGTCGAGAGCGTTCGCGGACCCGGCGGTGGCTACTGCCTTGCGCGCGATGCCGAAAAAATCTCTGTGGCCGATGTGATCCTCGCGGTTGATGAGCCGCTGGATGCGACCCAGTGCGGTGGCCGAGAAAACTGCAAGTCGGATCATCGCTGCATGACGCACGATCTGTGGTCAACGCTGAATCGCAAGATGCTCGATTACCTGGCCTCGGTGCATCTGGCCGAGCTGGTGGAGTCCAACCGGCAGCGCGAGATCCATCAGGCCAATGCCGACACTTCGAAGCCGGTGGCCTTTAGCGTGGCGCACGCGGCCTGACACGGATTGGTCTGATTGCCATGAGCGCGGCGCTGTATCTCGACCATAACGCAACCACGCCGGTAGACCCCGTCGTGCTGGATGCGATGTTGCCGTTCATGACGGCACAATTCGCCAATCCATCGGCAAGTTATGAGTCGGGTCGGCTGTCGCGTCGCGCCATTGATCGGGCGCGTGAACAGGTGGCCGTTGCTGTTGATGCAGATCCGTCGGAAATCGTCTTTACCGCGAGCGGTAGTGAGGCAAACAATCTGCTGATTCAGGGTTTGGCACGCGCCTACCGTGCCGAGACCGGTGCGGTTGTGCATCTGGCCTGTGCTGCAACGGAGCATCCCTGTGTGCTGGCGCCAATGCATGCCTTACAGCAGGAAGGCTGCGGTTTTAGCACGCTGCCAGTAGATACCCAGGGTGTGATTGCCAAGACGGCAATGACGGCATTGCCGGCTCAAACGACGCTGACTTCGGTGATGATGGCTAACAACGAAACCGGTGTGGTGCAGAACGTGGCCGAACTGGCCACGGAATTTCGCGCGACCCACCGGGGCTGGTGCCACACCGACGCGGTGCAGGCCTTTGGCAAGCAGGCCATGAGCTTTCGCCATCTGCACGCTGCTGGTGTCTCTGCACTAACGATTTCCGGTCACAAGATCGGTGGCCCCAAAGGCGCAGCGGCACTGGTGCGTGATCGCGAGTTGTCGATGCATCCGATCATTTATGGCGGGGGCCAAGAGGGTGGGTTGCGCTCGGGCACCGAAAACGTGGCAGCCATTGTCGGCTTCGGACTGGCATGTGAGCGCGCATCTACCGACCTAGCCACGAGAGCGAAACGTGCGCTCGATGTTCAGACCTGGTTAGAGCAGGCCCTGCGTCAGCGTGGTGCGGTGATATTTGCGGATGAGGTCTTGCGTCTGCCGAACACAACGTATGCCGCGTTTCCCGGGATTGATGGGGAGACGCTGGTCTCGTTGCTGGATCGCCAGCATGTGGCCATTTCGAGTGGTGCCGCCTGCGGTTCGGGCAAAGCCGGCGTGTCGCCGGTGCTACAGGCGATGGGCGTTGATCCGGTGCTGGCCAAAGGCGCCATCCGGATCAGTCTGGGCATGATGCCCTACGCCGCAAGTGATCGGGAGTCCGTTGAACGCTTCGTTGCACAACTGGACGTGGTTTTAGGTCAGCTACAGCGCTTTGCCGCGGTGGCCTGACGGTTTACTCTGGAGTCTGACATGAAGTTCCCTGTATATCTGGATTACTCGGCAACCACCCCCATCGACCCGCGCGTGGTCGAGGCGATGTTGCCTTATCTGACCGAAAAGTTCGGTAATCCTGCATCGCGTTCACACCAGTACGGCTGGGACGCCGAATCGGCCGTGGAAAACGCGCGCGCCGAGGTGGCTGCGCTGGTCAACGCCGACCCAAAGGAAATTGTCTGGACGTCTGGCGCGACCGAGGCCAATAACCTGGCCATCAAGGGTGCCGCCAATTTCTACCAGAATAAGGGCAAACACCTCATCACCCTGAAGACGGAGCACAAGGCGGTGCTGGATACCATGCGCGAGCTGGAGCGCCAGGGTTTTGAAGTGACCTATCTCGATGTGCAGCCGAACGGGTTAGTCGATATGGCGGCGCTGGAAGCGGCGCTGCGTCCGGATACGATTCTGGTATCGATCATGGCCGTCAACAACGAGATCGGCGTGATCCAGCCGATCGCCGAGATCGGTGCGCTGCTTCGTAGCAAGGGCGTTCTGTTTCATGTCGATGCCGCTCAGGCCACTGGCAAGATCGATATCGATTTGTCGACGCTCAAGGTTGATCTGATGAGCTTTTCAGCCCACAAGACTTATGGTCCGAAGGGCATCGGCGCACTCTATGTCCGTCGTAAACCGCGCGTGCGCCTGGAAGCGCAAATGCATGGTGGCGGCCACGAGCGCGGCATGCGTTCGGGTACCTTGCCGACCTTCCTGATTGTGGGCATGGGTGAAGCGTTCCGTCTTGCCCGACTGGAAATGAAGAGCGAGAACGAACGTATCCGCGCACTGCGCGATCGTTTGCTCAAGGGGCTTTCGGATCTTCCGGAAATCTATGTCAATGGCGATCTCGAGCACCGCGTCCCGCACAACCTGAACATCAGTTTTGCCTACGTCGAAGGCGAGTCGCTGATCATGGCGGTGAAGGATATCGCCGTGTCGTCGGGCTCGGCCTGTACGTCGGCATCACTAGAACCCTCGTACGTGCTGCGCGCGCTGGGTCTGAACGACGAACTGGCGCATTCATCGATCCGGTTCTCGATTGGACGCTTTACCACGGCAGAGGATATCGATTTCACCGTGGATCTGCTGCACAAGCAGATCGGCCGACTGCGTGAACTGTCCCCTCTGTGGGAAATGGTGCAGGAAGGCGTCGACCTCAACACGGTTCAATGGGCTGCCCACTAAGCGCCCCAATTAGAAAGAAGGAGTCATACCATGGCATACAGCGTCAAAGTGATCGATCACTATGAGAACCCCCGAAACGTCGGTTCCTTTGGTAAGGAAGAAGAGGGTGTGGGCACCGGGATGGTCGGCGCACCGGCCTGCGGCGACGTGATGAAACTGCAGATCAAGGTCAACAAGGAAGGCGTGATTGAAGACGCCAAGTTCAAGACCTACGGCTGCGGTTCGGCAATCGCCTCCAGTTCGCTGGTGACCGAGTGGGTCAAGGGCAAGAGCGTCGATGAAGCTCTTGAGATCAAGAATACGGCGATTGCCGAAGAGCTGGCGTTGCCGCCGGTCAAGATCCACTGCTCGATTCTGGCCGAAGACGCCATCAAGGCGGCTGTGGCCGACTACAAGAAGAAGCTGGGTTCCTGAAACGGTTGATCGGAGAAGCATCATGAGTGTCACGATGACGGAAGCCGCCGCCAAACATGTGGGCAAGGCACTGGCACAACGCGGCAAAGGCATTGGTTTGCGTCTGGGTGTGCGCACGGCCGGTTGCTCCGGCATGGCGTATAAGCTGGAATACGTCGATGAGCTAAATCCGGATGATCTGGTCTTTGATACGAGCGGCGTCAAGATCGTGATTGATCCCAAAAGCCTGGCCTATCTGGATGGTACCGAGCTTGATTTCACCCGCGAGGGATTGAACGAGGGGTTCAAATTCAACAACCCTAACGTCAAGGACGAATGCGGTTGCGGTGAATCCTTCCATGTCTGATCTGGCGGCACCTGCAGTCACCGCTGATCTGCTGAACGCGGATTTTTTTACGCTGCTGGGGCTCCCCAGATCATTTAATCTCGATCAGGCGGTGCTGGATGCGCGGTTTCGTGAACTGCAACGCGAGGTTCATCCAGATCGCTTCGCAGCGTCCGACGATGCCGCGCGGCGCGCCTCGATGATGCTGGCAACGCAGATCAACGAGGGCTATCAGACCCTGCGTTCACCGCTAAAGCGTGCGACGTATATGTTGTCGTTGGCAGGCGTCGATATCGGTGCAGAGTCCAACACGGCCATGTCGCCAGCGTTTCTGATGCTGCAGATGGAATGGCG
>VEQD01000010.1:6802-31830 GCA_018883385.1 Rhodocyclaceae bacterium
AAAAGTCGAATTTCATGGCCCTGCTGCAAATTGCCGAACCCGGGGAAAGCCCGCTCCCGCACCAGACCCGTCACGCCATCGGGATTGATCTCGGGACGACCAACTCGCTGGTAGCCAGTGTGCGTTCCGGCATGGCGCATGTCATGAGCGATGCCGATGGTCGCGCACTGGTACCGTCGGTGGTGCGCTACCTGGAGGATGGCTCGGTGCAGGTGGGTTACGATGCGCTGAAAGCGATCGCCAAGGACCCCAAGAACACCATCGCCTCAGTCAAACGTTTGATGGGTCGCGGCTATGTCGATATCGAACACCGGGAGAACCTGCCGCTCGATCTGGTCGATGTGCCCGGGATGGTGAGTGTAAAAACTCGCCAGGGCGTCAAGACACCAGTTGAAGTATCGGCCGAGATTCTGCGCGTACTTAACGAACGCGCCCAGCAGACATTGAAGCAGGAGATCGTGGGTGCCGTGATTACGGTGCCGGCGTATTTCGATGACGCGCAGCGTCAGGCGACCAAGGATGCTGCGCGTCTGGCAGGGTTGAATGTGCTGCGTTTGCTCAACGAACCGACGGCAGCGGCGGTGGCCTACGGCCTGGATAATTCGGCCGAGGGTGTTTACGCCGTCTACGATCTGGGCGGCGGTACCTTTGATATCTCGGTACTGCGTCTCACGCGTGGCGTATTCGAAGTGCTGGCGACGGGTGGCGATTCCGCGCTGGGCGGCGACGATTTTGACCGCCGCATCTATTGCTGGATTCTCGAGAAGGCGCAACTAAAATCGCCACCGACCGTGGAAGATACGGCACTGCTGCTGGTGCGTGCGCGTGAGGCCAAGGAATACTTGTCCGCACACCCCGAGGCACCAATCACCGCGCGTCTGGCCTCCGGCGAGATCGTTGATCTGATCATCGATATGGCGACGTTTGCCGAGATCAGCCAGACGCTGGTCTCGAAGACCTTGCAGCCCGTCAAGAAAACACTGCGCGATGCCGGGTTGCGCCCGGTGGACGTGCAGGGGGTGGTGATGGTGGGCGGCGCGACCCGTATCCCACTCATCCAGCGTGCTGTTGCCGAGTTTTTCAAGCAGGAACCGCTGAATAATCTGGATCCGGATAAGGTCGTCGCCCTGGGGGCTGCCATTCAGGCAAACCTATTGGCCGGTAACCGCGCACCCGGGGAAGACTGGTTGTTACTGGATGTGATTCCACTGTCACTGGGTCTGGAAACCATGGGCGGTCTGATCGAGAAGGTGATTCCCCGTAATTCCACATTGCCAGTGGCGCGAGCTCAGGAATTTACGACCTATCGTGACGGCCAGACGGCGATGATGATTCACGTTGTTCAGGGTGAGCGTGAGCTGGTCGATGATTGCCGGTCGCTGGCGCGCTTCGAATTGCGCGGCATTCCACCGATGGTCGCCGGCGCGGCACGTATTCGCGTGACCTTCCAGGTGGATGCCGATGGTTTGCTCTCGGTGACCGCGCGTGAGCAGACTTCGGGGGTTGAAGCCCAGATCACAGTCAAGCCATCCTATGGGCTATCCGATGATCAGATCACCGGAATGCTCAAGGCGTCCGTCGATAATGCGCGTGACGATGCTCAGACCCGGGCTCTGAAAGAGACTCAGGTCGACGCACAACGACTGATCGAGGCGGTGCGTTCGGCGTTGCAGGAAGACCGACATTTGCTGAACGATGCGGAGGCCCAGTTGATCGAATCGGGAATCGTCAGGCTCGAGACGGCCAATTTGTCCGGCAATCGACGGCAGATTACGATTGCCATGGATGACCTGGATGCCGACTGCAAAGAATTTGCCGGTCGCCGGATGAATCAGGCCGTCAATCGCGCCCTGGCCGGCAAATCGATAGAATCAGTCGAGGCGACGATTGAACAGCTGCATCAGCCAACTTCTGAAAAATTGGCTGTGAAGGAACTGAAATGACCCAACTCACCGTGTTGCCGCACCCCGAGTACTGCCCGGATGGCGCGATTCTAGAAGCTCCGGAAGGGGTTTCCATCTGTGAAACGCTCCTGGAAAACGGGATCGAAATCGAGCACGCATGCGAATGCTCCTGCGCCTGTACGACCTGTCATGTGATCGTGCGCGCAGGTTACAACTCGCTCAACGAACCGGAAGAGTTAGAAGAGGATCTGCTCGATAAGGCGTGGGGATTGGAACCGGAATCCCGTTTGTCGTGTCAGGCAATCGTGGCCGCAACACCGTTGGTGGTCGAGATTCCGAAATACTCGATCAATATGACACGGGAAGGAAAACGCTGATCATGGGATTAAAATGGACGGACACCTTAGAGATTGCCGAAGCACTGATTGAGGCGTATCCGGATCAGGATCCGGCGAAAATCAATTTCGTTGATCTGATGAACTGGGTTGCTGCGCTGCCCGATTTTGATGATGATCCCAAACGTTGCGGAGAGCGTATATTGGAAGCGATCCAGCAATCTTGGATCGACGAAATTTAGGAGGTTCTTATGGAAACCCCGATTCATTCAATCAATAACCTGTTCAAGCAGTTGGGTCTGCCGTATGAGACGGCGGAAGTCGATGCTTTCATCGAGTTTCACCGGCCATTGCCGGATCATTGCCTCTTGCACGAAGCGTCTTTCTGGACGGCTTCACAGGCAACGTTTCTGGCGGAGGAAATTGAAGATGATGCGGACTGGGCCGAAGTGGTTGATGAACTAAACGCGCGATTACGAGAAGCGCGCTAAGTTTTTTAAAACCGCCAATAGGTAGCTGTGGCGGTTACTGTGGCGGGTAGAGGACGAGAATGCTGTCGAGTCCACCGTGGTTGATGGCGTGCACTGCTTTGGCCTGGGTAGCCGGCTTGGCGTGATACGCCACCGAGGTGCCGGCAGCGGCCATCATGAGCAAATCGTTGGCGCCATCGCCGACCGCCATGACCTGATCCTGCGTGAGTCCGAATTCTTGGGTCAATGCTTGCAACGTGTCTGCTTTGGCCTGCGCATCGACAATGGCGCCGACAACACGGCCGGTGAGTTTTCCCCCGACGATTTCGAGTTCGTTCGAGGTGGCAAAATCAAGGCCGAGTTCAATGCGTAGACGCTCGGTGAAGTAGGTAAAGCCACCGGAGAGGAGGGCCGTATGAATATTTGCGTTCTGAAGTGCGTCGAGTAGTTCGCGGGCACCGGGGTTCAAAAGCAGCCGTTCCGAAAACACCCGCGCCAGAACCCGGGCATTGAGCCCGGCCAGGACGCCAACACGTTTTTTGAGACTTTCGCGATAATCCATCTCGCCACGCATGGCTGCTTCGGTGATTTCAGAGACTTCGGCCTTGCGCCCTGCAAAATCAGCCAGTTCGTCAATGCACTCGATGTTGATGAGTGTCGAGTCCATGTCGAAGACCACCAGTTTGAAGTCATTGAGCGTGCGCCCTGTGGGAACAATTGCCCAATCGAGCTGCTCGTTGGCAAGACCGTGGCGAATCTGCTCCGGCACATCGGCGGCGTTGACCGCCCGGACACCATTAAAACGGATCGCCTGGACGCCCTGGGGTTTGGCGACTGCCGGTCCGAGTTGAGACTGAATCGATTCGATCAGATAGGTAGGAACGGGCCCGCCAAAGACAACCAGATCATTCATCGATCAGCCCTGACGCGCGGCACGGGTCGCCAGGATCGGGCGCAGGCGCTTGGCCGCGTCACGAATCATCTCTTCGGTCGTTGGCCAGTTGACGCAGGCATCGGTCACCGAACAACCGTAGGTCATCTGGGTGCGATCGGCGAGAATCGGTTGATTGCCCGCGACCAGGTTCGACTCGATCATGAGACCGGTGATGTTCTTGTTACCCGCCACGATCTGGCTGATGACATCGGCCATGACCAGCGGCTGCAGATCCGGGTTCTTGTTGCTGTTGGCGTGCGAGCAGTCAACGATGACGTTGGGTAACAGTTTGGCCTTGGTCATGGCGTTCTCGGCCAGGGTGACCGAGACAGTGTCATAGTTCGGACGACCATCGCCGCCGCGCAGCACGATATGCCCGTAAGGGTTGCCCTTGGTGCGTACGATGGCGACGCGGCCGTCGCTGTTGATGCCCAGAAAGCTGTGCGGCCGGCTGGCTGAGAGAATGGCGTTGATGGCGATCGTCAGGTCACCGTTGGTGCCGTTTTTGAAACCCACCGGGGTCGACAGACCCGACGACATCTCGCGGTGCGTCTGTGACTCCGTGGTGCGTGCACCAATGGCATTCCAGGCGATGAGATCGCCCAGATACTGTGGCGAGATCGGATCGAGTGCTTCGGTGCCGGCCGGCAAGCCGAGTTCGTTGACGGCCAGCAGGAACTCGCGGGCCTTGGCCATACCGGCATCAACCTTGAAGGAGTCATCCATGTCCGGGTCATTGATGTAACCCTTCCAGCCAACGGTGGTGCGCGGCTTTTCAAAGTAGACGCGCATGACGATCAGCAATGCATCGGCGACTTCATCGGCCAGCGCCTTGAGGCGACGGGCGTAGTCCAGACCGGCCACCGGGTCGTGAATCGAGCAGGGGCCGACGACCACGAAGGGACGAGGGTCCTGATGTTCGAGGATGTCGATGAGTTGGGCGCGACCATTGGAGACGGTGGCTGCGGCTTTGGCGCTCAGCGGCAGTTGTGCCTGAATCACCTCGGGGGTCGGCATCGGATCAAACGCGGCGATATGCAGGTTATTGATAGGCTGATGGGCACTGTGAGTCATAGTCGAATCCGCTGTCTGAATTAGTGTTTTGTCAGCTTTGCAAGATCTGCCGGCGATTTTTCCAGCAGCGCGCAAAGTTCGCGAAACGCCTGAATGCGCTGGCTCAGCGCCGGCATATGCCGCGAAAGGATTATTCTATCCTGCCCGGCCAGTTTCATGTCCCGGCGATTCTGAATCAGCCAGAGCAGCGTCATGGGGTCGGCTGGCGTTTTCGGGCCAAACTGGACGAGGATCTGGTCCTGGTTGATATCCACCTTGGTCATTCCCCAGCGCACG
Source organism: Rhodocyclaceae bacterium (assembly GCA_018883385.1). Classification (GTDB taxonomy): domain Bacteria; phylum Pseudomonadota; class Gammaproteobacteria; order Burkholderiales; family Rhodocyclaceae; genus Fluviibacter. The sequence continues at coordinate 11,796 of VEQD01000010.1, forward strand.
GCCTGCAACCGGATCTGGTGCGTCGCGATGAGTGATTCGGCCTGTGGCGGCAAGGCGCCAAAGCGGTCGATGAGCTCTTCCTGAAGCAGCGTGAGCTCGTCAGCATGGTCGCTATTGGAGAGGCGCTTGTAGAGATTAAGACGTTCGTGGACGTCCGGGCAGTAGGTATTGGGCAGTAATGCGGGTACGCGCAGATTGATCTCGGTGCCGATGCCGAGCGGCTGCTCCAGATCGGGGGTTTCGCCGGCCTTCATGGCCTTGACGGCGCGGTTGAGCATCTCGGTAAACAGGGCGAAGCCGACTTCCTGGATGTCGCCGGATTGCGAATCGCCAAGCACTTCGCCGGCCCCCCGGATCTCCAGATCGTGCATGGCCAGATAAAACCCCGAGCCCAGTTCCTCCATCATCTGAATGGCTTCAAGACGCTGTTTGGCCGCTTTGGTCAGCCCTTTCATGTCTTGCACCATGAGATAGGCGTAGGCCTGATGGTGTGAGCGACCGACACGACCACGCAGTTGGTGCAGCTGCGCCAGTCCGAATTTGTCGGCGCGGTTGATCAGGATGGTGTTGGCGTGCGGATTGTCGATGCCGGTTTCAATAATCGTGGTGCAGAGCAGAACGTTGGCGCGCTGCTGGGTAAAGTCGCGCATGACGTTTTCCAGTTCGCGTTCATTCATCTGTCCGTGACCAATGACGATGCGGGCTTCGGGCACCAGTTTGACCAGGCGGTCGCGCATATTTTCGATGGTATCGACTTCGTTATGCAGGAAGTAGACCTGACCACCGCGATTGAGTTCGCGCAGGACGGCTTCGCGGATGATGCCATCAGAGAGGGTGTGAACAAAGGTTTTAATCGCCAGGCGTTTCTGGGGGGCGGTGGCGATGACCGAAAAGTCGCGCAGGCCTTCCAGTGACATGGCCAGGGTTCGCGGAATCGGTGTCGCCGTCAGCGTTAATACATCGACTTCGGCGCGCAGTGCTTTGAGCTGCTCCTTCTGCTTGACGCCAAAACGGTGTTCTTCGTCGATGATGAGGAGACCAAGCCGTGCAAATTTCACATCGTTCTGGATCAGGCGGTGGGTACCGATGACGATGTCGGCACGGCCATCGGCCATGTCGTCGAGTGCAGCCTGGCTTTCTTTGGCGGTACGAAAGCGCGACAACTCAACGACTTTGATCGGCCAGTCGGCGAAGCGGTTGCGGAAATTGTCGGCGTGCTGTTCGCAGAGTAGCGTGGTCGGGCAAAGCACAGCGACCTGTTTACCGCCGGCGACCGCCGCGAAGGCAGCGCGTAATGCGACTTCGGTCTTGCCGAAGCCGACGTCGCCGCAGACCAGGCGGTCCATGGGCTGTCCGGAGCGCATATCGGAAAGAACCGCGTCGATGGCGACGGCCTGATCCACGGTTTCTTCAAAACCGAATCCGTCGGCGAACCGCTCGTAATCGTTCTCGGTCCACTCGAAGGCATGGCCCTGGCGTGCGGCGCGCGTGGCATACAGCGCCAACAATTCAGCCGCGGTGTCGCGTGCCTGCAGTGCCGCTTTGCGCTTGGCTTTTTCCCACTGACCGCTACCAAGCGTGTGGATCGGGGCGTGATCTGGATCACCGCCTGAGTAGCGGCTGATCAGATGCATCTGCGAAACAGGGACATACAGTTTGGCTTCGTTGGCAAACTCGAGCATCATGAATTCGGTGTCGCCATCGCCCAGATCGAGGTGGGTGAGGCCTTGGTAACGGGCGACGCCATGACTTTCGTGAACGACCGGGTCGCCGATCCGGAGTTCGGTGAGATCTCGCAGCCAGTTATCGACGCCAGACTTTTTGCGCGGCTGTTTCTTACGTCGCGGTGTGCCAGCAAAGAGTTCGGATTCGGTAACCAGTGCTAGGCCAGGCATCTGCCAGCCATAGTGCAGGGCACCGGTGATCAGGACGATCGGATCGTCGGCCTGGAGCGCTTCGGCAAGGGTTTCCGCAACGCGTACCGCCAGTCCACCATCCTGTAAGAGTGTAAGGATGCTTTCGCGGCGCCCCGGAGTTTCGGCGATGAGGATTGTCTTTCCCGGGTGCTGCATCAGATAGGCCCGTAAGTCGCTGAGCGGGTCTTCGCGTCGGCGATCCAGACTGATGGGGGGCAGCGCTCTGATGGCTTGTGCTTCGGAGGCCTCATCACCCAGCACCAGACGGGGTGTCCGACGGCATTCGGCGAAAAAGCTTTCTTCGCTCAGGAAGAGCTCTTCCGGCGGCATCAGCGGCCGCGCCTTGTCGCCCTGGTGCAGGGTATAGCGCGAGCGGACTTCTTGCCAGAAGTGCTGCACGGCCGGGCTTAGATCGGCGGTGAACAGCGTCATTGGCGTAGCATCTGCATCACCCGCCGGCTGCAGATAGTCCATGAGTGTGCCGGTGTCGCCATCTTCAAAGAAGAGCGGCAGGTAATACTCGATACCGGCGGGTAGAGTGCCTTGAGAAATATCGCGGTAGATACCGGTTTTAGCCGGGTCGCCCTCAAAGACTTCGCGGAATCGCTGGCGAAAAAGGGTGCGGCTCCGGTCGTCGGTGGGGAACTCGCGGGCCGGTAAAAGCTGGATTTCGTTGACCGGAAAGAGCGTGCGCTGGGTATCGACGTCGAAGGTCTTGATACTTTCGATGTCGCGATCGAACAGATCCAGCCGGAACGGCAAGGCACTGCCCATGGGAAAGAGGTCAATCAAGCCGCCCCGGATGGAAAATTCACCCGGCGAAATGACGTTAGCGACCGCCTGATACCCGGCCAGGCCAAGTTGGGCGCGTAACGCTGCCTCATCCAGCGCCTGCTTCTGATGGAAACTGAACGAATGGGCGGCCAGAAAGGCCGGCGGCGGCAGGCGATGCAGCGCGGTCTGAACTGCGACCAGCAGAATGTCGCATTCGCGACGTTGCAGCGCAGACAGCGTGGCCAGCCGTTCCGAGATCAGGTCATGATGCGGCGAAAAAGGATCGTAGGGCAGCGTTTCCCAATCTGGAAGCTGACGGATACGGCGTTCCGGCAATAACCATTGCAGTTCGTCAAACAGGCGCTGTCGCTCCAGGGCATCGGCCGTAAAAACGACGATGAGGGGGTGGGTCTTTTGTGTGGCCAGTTGGGCGATGAGCAGACTCTGGGCACCGGGTGGGATCGCCGGCATGACGTGCCGCTGGCCGATATCCGGCAACCGCTGGGGAATGATTCCGGCGGGCAGTGTGGGCAGCAGGGGCATTGCAGACGTTGTGGTGCTGGGCATACAGGCTTCTGGACACCGGCAGACCTGCCGGCAAGCCCGAGATTATAGGGTGTGGGACGGTTGATCCGATAGTGCGTTGAAAGAGGGTTGATAGAGGGCTGATAGAATCGACATATGTCCAAACGAACTTTTGCCGTGATCCCGGCCGCCGGAACCGGTAGCCGTTTCGGCGGGGATACCCCCAAGCAGTATCTGCCGCTGAATGGTGCCCCGTTAATCCGCCATACGCTGCAGGCCTTGCTGGCCGACGCCCGTATCGAACGGATTGCGGTGATTTTGGCACCGGATGATACGACATGGAGTGCGGCCTGCCTGCCACCCCAAAGCGCAGCACGTATTAGCCTGGTGCGCGAGGGTGGCGCCACTCGGGCCGACAGCGTTATCAATGGAATCAATTGGTTAAAGAATAATATTCAGTTAGATTATGAGGATTGGGTGCTGGTGCATGATGCCGCCCGACCCTGCCTGCATCCGGATCAACTGGCGTGTCTGATCGATACCCTGGTCGACGATCCCGTCGGCGGTCTACTGGCCATTCCGGTGGCCGACACCCTCAAGCGGGCAGATCAGGCGACCCGGGTGGACGCGACTGTTGATCGGCGTCAACTCTGGCAGGCGCAGACCCCCCAGATGTTCCGGATGGGTCAGCTACAGCACGCCCTATCGGTGGGCGACCGCACAATGATGACGGATGAGGCGTCGGCCATCGAGCAGCTGGGGCAACGCCCCCGGCTGGTGATCGGTAGCCTGACCAATCTGAAAGTGACTTATCCCGAAGATTTAGCACTGGCGTCGGTGATTCTTGCCGCTGCCAATGACAAGTAAATAGGAGCGATTCATGATCCGTATCGGACAAGGCTACGATATCCATGCCCTGGTGACTGGCCGCAAGCTGATCATCGGCGGCGTCGAGATTCCGCACACCCATGGCCTCGACGGCCATTCGGACGCCGACGTGCTGTTGCACGCCATTACGGATGCCTTGCTGGGCGGCGCGGCGTTGCGTGACATCGGGTTTCATTTTCCGGATACCGATCCCGAGTTTGCGGGCGCGGATTCCCGCGTGTTGCTGCGCGAAGCGATGCGCCGCGTTGCCGCAGCCGGTTTTGGTGTACTTAATATCGATGCGACGGTCATTGCGCAAAGTCCCAAGCTATCGCCGCATGTGCCGGCCATGATCGCCAACATTGCGGCCGATCTGGATCTGCCCGAAAAAGATGTCAACGTGAAGGCCAAGACCAACGAACATCTGGACGCTGTGGGCCGCAAGGAGGCAATTATTGCGCAGGCCGTGGTCTTGCTCGGCGAGCTCGCCGATGAAGAGGATCACGATCATGACCATGATCATTGATCGAGCAACACCCCCGTACGCATGATCAAGCTGCTCAGTCTGGAAACAGCGACCGATCGCGGCAGTTTCTGTCTCTGGTCGGGTCGTGCCGAGGGTAATCTGCTGAAATCGCAACATGTTCAGACGCTGACCTGCCCAACCGGGCAACCGCATGCTGAAACGCTGTTGCCGCTGCTTCGCGGCGCACTGGCCGAAGCCGGCTGGCACCTGAACGACCTGGATGCCATCGTCTACGATGCCGGCCCGGGGATGTTTACCGGTCTACGCGTGGCGGCAGCCTTGGCACAGGGTCTGGCGGTGGCCTGCGATAAACCGCTGGTGCCTGTTTCGTCACTCGAGGCACTGGCCGAATCGGCCTACCAACTGACGGGCGATGGTCAGATACTGACCCTGCTCGATGCACGTATGAACCAGATCTATGCAGCCGCCTGGCAGCGCACCTCAGATCAGGGATGGGAAGCGACGATCGACCCCTGTCTGATGGATCCCGAGGCGCTCGGCACGTTGCCGATCCGGCGTGATTGCCACACCGTAGCAGGCACCGCGCTCGATGAATATCCAGCAGCAGCGCACTGGTGCCGCGCTGCCGGAAAAAAAGACGCACAAGCCAGGCATCCTGTTGCAGACGCGCTGGCCCATGTGGGCGCTGTCCGTTATCACCGCGGTGAGCGGCAGGATCCGGCCGATGCCGTGCCGGTGTACATCCGAGACCGTGTGGCGTTGACGACCGCGGAACGCATGGCCGGCCAGAGACTCTAGCCATGGCACTCCAACTGACCGCCATGACTGCAGCGGATCTGTCGGCGGTCGCCGCGATCGAGGCACAACAACATCTGACGCCATGGCTTGAAGGGGGGTTTCGGGATGCCCTGCGCCATGGCTGGCCCACGTGCGTATTACGCGATATCTCGCAGACGGGACGTCCGGTACTGGGCTATTTTGTGGCCATGAACGCGGGTGACGACGAAGAACTGCTGACGCTCACCGTGACGCCTGAATACGCCCGGCGTGGCTATGGCCGCTTGCTGCTGGAGACCTTATTGAAAGAGGCTCGTCTGCGCGGCGCACAACGTCTGTTTCTGGAGGTTCGGCAGAGCAATACGCCGGCCATCCGCCTCTATGAATCGATGGGCTTTACAATGACCGGCATGCGTAAGAACTACTACACGATTCCAGCCGACCTCACACAGGGCCGCGCCGCTGGTCGAGAAGATGCCGTGCTGATGGTGCACGTGCTCCAAGGTGTTGCGGCATGAACGACACGCCCGTGAAGTCATTGCACCCGGCGCGCCGTCGGCAATTGAACGACACCCAATGGCTCGAGGCCATGGGGATTGACCCGTTCTGGATCGAAAGCCCGGCAGACCAGCGCTTGGCACCCCAAGCCGCACAAGCCCCCAAGACGGCGGCTTCGGCTCATCAAGCGGTCACGGCCGACCAGGCGCCAGCCGGCGACTGGAATAGTCTGGAAGCGGCGATTCGTGCCTGTCGTGGTTGTGCTCTGTGCAAAGGGCGCAAGCAGGCGGTGCCCGGGTCCGGTGACCGACAGGCGACCTGGATGATGGTGGGTGAGGCGCCCGGTGCCGAGGAGGACGCGGCAGGGCTGCCGTTTGTGGGCAAAGCCGGGAAATTGCTCGATGCCATGCTGGCAGCGTTGAATCTCAAGCGCGAGCAGGGCGTTTATATCGCCAATGCCATCAAATGCCGGCCACCAGAGAATCGGACGCCGGAGAGCACGGAGATAGACGCGTGCAACCATTTTTTGACGCAACAAATCGAACTTGTGCAGCCTGAGGTGATTGTGGCGCTGGGCAAACCGGCCGCCTACGCCTTGCTGGGGCACGCCGACTCGATTCATAGCCTGCGCGGCGCCGTGCAGTATCACGAGCAGGCTGGTCGGCGTATTCCGGTGATCGTCACCTACCATCCGGCGTATCTGTTGCGGCAGCCGGAAGAGAAGTGGAAGTCCTGGCAGGATCTACTGCTGGCTGCGTCCGTGCTCGGCGGTCAGAAATAAGACGTGTGATCGCCTAGTGCATGGGGTTGTCATCGAGGTGGATGACGTCGTCGTACTGACGCTGGTTCGCCTCAAACCGGCGTTTGACCAGAAACATACTGCCGGATACAAATAGGGCAAACAGCGTGATGACCGTGTAGATGGATAAATCGGCGCGCATCATCAGGAAGTAAAGACCGGTCATCATCAGGATCGACAGGTTTTCGTTGAAGTTCTGCACAGCAATCGAGTGACCTGCGCCCATGAGAATGTGGCCTCGGTGCTGGAGCAGGGCGTTCATTGGCACCACGAAGTAGCCGGACAGATAGCCAATGATAATGAGCAGTGGAACGGCGACCCAGAAATCCGTTACGAAGTTCATGATCATGACCACAAAGCCCATGGCGATGCCCATCGGGATGACGTTGACCGATTTGCGCAGGGTGATCCGCTTGGCGGCCATAATAGCCCCCGCCGCCACGCCAATGGCAACGACCCCTTGCAGCATGGAGGACTTGGACAGATCAAGATTCAATGAAACTTCCGCCCATTTGATCACAATGAACTGCAGTGTCGCTCCGGCGCCCCAGAACAACGTCGTGACTGCCAGCGAAATCTGACCAAGGCGGTCACGCCAGAGCAGTTTCAGGCAATGATTGAATTCATGGAACAGGTAGAACGGATTTTTACTCAGTGCCTTGTGGTCGACACCGGTGTCCGGCACGTAGAGATTGAAAATTGACGCCAGTACATACAGCACGCCAATAATGCCAATCGTCATCTCGCCAACGGTATCAATGCCGGTGTCGATCACCGGTAGATCAAAGCTCAGTAGCGTCAGGGCGATGTCCGGCTTGATGAGCAGGCCACCCACCAGAACCCCCATAATGATGGCGCCCACGGTAAGCCCCTCGATCCAGCCATTGGCCACGACCAAGAGGCGCGCCGGAAGATATTCGGTGAGAATGCCGTACTTGGCCGGCGAGTAGGCGGCGGCACCCAGGCCGACCACAGCGTAGGCAATCAGTGGATTGACGGAGAAAAACATCATGGCGCAGCCAACAATCTTGATCGCATTGCTGATGAACATCACACGCCATTTGGGCATCGAGTCGGCAAATGCCCCGACGAACGCCGCCAGCACCACATAAGACAATGTAAAGCTGGTCTTGAGGAGGGGTTCGTACTCCGAAGGCGCCTGCATTTCACGCAGGGCTGCAATCGCAGCGATCAGTAGGGCGTTATCGGCTAGCGCAGAAAAAAACTGCGCCGCCATGATGATGTAGAACCCGAACGGCATGCTTTTGCGTGTTTCTCGCCTGTAAAAATCAGCCCGTTTTATAGCACGAATCGTGTGACAAAAGATTGTGCGACGCAATGCGTCATCCATGCTGATGAATTTTGCAGCTAACCGATTGATTTAATTTGATCAGACAGGTGCGCGCCGCAACAGGTAGAATCGCGGTCATGCTTGAAAACACCCCCTTGTTTACCGGCGATTATGGCCGGCCCATCACGGCCAGATTTTCCCGCTCGGCGCTGGTTCATAACGCCCGGCGCGCGAAACAGCTGACCCCGGCAGAGGGGCAGGTGCTAGGTGTCATCAAAGCCGATGCCTATGGCCATGGCCTGCTCGAATCGGCGGCAGCACTGCGCGATCAGGTGGACGGTTTTGCGGTACTAGAGCTGGAGGCCGCCCGACAACTTCGCCAGCACGGCTGCGATGCCCCTATCCTGATGCTCGAGGGATTCCATTCGCCAGCGGAGTTGAATGTGTTTGCCACGCTCTCCCTGTCGACGATCATTCACCGTCTGGATCAGATTGACACCTTGGCGCAGACCGATTTGCCGCTGCCACTCCCGGTGTTTCTGAAGCTGAACACCGGCATGAATCGACTGGGGCTGGCGTTAACGGATGCTCAAACCGCCTATGAACGGCTGCGTGCATTGCCGCAGGTCGGCGAGGTGACGGTGATGACCCATTTCGCCGATGCCGACAATGCGCGAGGCACCGCCTGGCAACTTGAGCGACTACTGGCAGCCTGGCCAGAAGTGATGAACTGCCGGACATCCTTTGCCAATTCGGCCGCGTTGCTCAAAGGCCCCGCGGATCGCCGTGCGCTGGGTGATGTGGTTCGCCCCGGCATCATGCTGTACGGTGCTTCGCCCTGGGGTGACAGCGTTGTGGGTAAAACGGCCAACGATCTCGGTTTGCAACCCGTCATGACCCTGGGTAGCGAATTGATCGCCATTCAGGATATTCAGGCGGGTGAACGCGTCGGTTACGGCGGCACATTTACGGCGGATCGACCCATGCGTATTGGGGTGGTGGCCTGCGGTTACGCCGATGGTTACCCGCGGCATGCGACGAGTCAGACGCCGATTCTGGTTAATGGTCAACGCACCACACTGACCGGGCGCGTATCGATGGATCGCTTGTGTTGCGATGTGACGCATATACCTACGGCCCGTGTCGGGAGTGCGGTCACGCTGTGGGGTGACGGTTTACCCGCCGACGCGGTAGCCGATAGCGCCGGCACCATCGCCTATGAGCTTTTCTGCGCCTTGGCCCCCCGCGTCCCGCGCGTCTGGCAGGACTGATCGACACGATGGCCAAGGCAAAAACCCTCTACACCTGTACCGAGTGCGGCTCGAATCAGCCCAAATGGCAGGGGCAGTGTCCGGACTGTAACGCCTGGAACACCTTGGTCGAAACCATTGTCGATAAGGCGGCCGCATCGACACATCGCTTTGCCAGCCTGGCACCGGTGAGCGGCGTTCAGGCTCTGGGCAAAGTGGAAGCCCGCGAAGCGCCGCGTCTCAGCTCTGGTATCGATGAATTTGATCGCGTACTCGGCGGTGGCCTGGTGTCGGGTGGCGTTGCGCTGATTGGTGGCGACCCGGGCATTGGGAAGAGTACGCTGCTGTTGCAGTGCCTGGCGGCGGTATCGACCCGGGTACCCGTCCTTTATGTGAGCGGGGAAGAATCTGCCGAGCAGATTGCGTTGCGAGCGCAGCGACTGGATGTGGACGCGCCGGATCTGCCGTTATATGCCGAGATCAATCTGGAAAAGATTCTGGCGACGCTGGAAGCGCGTCAGCCGCGCGTGGCGGTGATCGATTCGATACAGACACTCTGGTCCGAAGCGTTGACCTCGGCCCCCGGCTCGGTGGCGCAGGTGCGCGAGTGCGCTGCGCAACTGACCCGCTTTGCCAAGCAACATGCCATCACGCTGCTCTTTGTCGGCCATGTCACCAAAGACGGCACACTGGCGGGACCGCGCGTGCTCGAACACATTGTCGACACGGTGCTGTATTTCGAAGGCGACACGCATTCCAGCTTCCGTCTGGTCCGTGCCTTTAAAAACCGTTTTGGCTCGGTCAACGAACTCGGCGTATTTGCGATGACGGAGAAGGGCCTGAAGGCGGTGTCGAATCCGTCCGCGTTGTTCCTGTCGCGTCATCCGGAGCCGGTACCCGGTGCGTCGATCGTGGTGACGCAGGAAGGGTCGCGCCCACTGCTCGTGGAAGTGCAGGCGCTGGTCGATCAGGCATTGGGCAATCCTCGCCGTTTGACCGTGGGTCTGGAATCACAACGGCTGTCGATGCTGTTGGCCGTGCTGCATCGGCATGTGGGCATTCATTGTGCCGATCAGGATGTGTACGTCAACGCAGTCGGTGGCGTACGTATCAACGAGCCCGCTGCGGATCTGGCCGTCATCTTGTCGATTCTGTCATCGTTCAAAAACAAACCGCTGGATCAGAAGTTGTGCGTTTTTGGGGAGGTCGGACTGACCGGCGAACTTCGTCCATCACCACGTGGTCAGGAACGTTTGAAAGAAGCAGCCAAGCTGGGCTTTACCCATGCCTTGATTCCAGCGGCCAACGCCCCCAAATCGCCCATACCCGGGTTGACGGTCATCGCTGTTCGTCGACTGGACGAAGCCGTTGAACGCGCCTTTGCACTTTGAGATTCAGGAATTCTGATGTCGATTGATTTCTCGGCACCGCCGAAACCACTGTTCAGCTACCGCAAGTACTGGGCGCATCGTTTCGGTTCGGCACCCTTTCTGCCGATGTCCCGCGCCGAAATGGATCAGCTGGGCTGGGACGAATGCGACATCATTCTGGTCACCGGGGACGCCTATATCGACCACCCGAGCTTCGGCATGGCGCTGGTGGGGCGGCTACTGGAAGCACAGGGTTTTCGCGTCGGGATCATTAGTCAACCGGATTGGCATTCGGCGGAAGACTTCCGGCGCCTCGGCAAGCCGAAGCTGTTTTACGGCATTACAGCCGGCAATATGGATTCGATGGTCAACCGCTACACCTCTGACCGCAAGATCCGCTCCGACGATGCCTATACGCCGAACGGCGAGCCAAACAAACGACCGGATCGTGCCGTAGTGGTGTATAGCCAGCGCGCGCGCGAGGCCTATCCCGACACCACCGTGATTATCGGTTCCATCGAAGCCAGCCTGCGCCGCATTGCACATTACGATTACTGGTCGGACAAGGTACGCCGTTCGGTATTGCCGGACAGCAAGGCCGATCTATTGCTGTTTGGTAATGCGGAGCGGGCGCTGGTCGACGTGGCGCATCGGCTAGCACGTGGCGAAACGGCCAGTCAGATTCGCGATGTTCGTGGCACAGCCTTCATGACGGGTAAGGACTGGTTGCCCGGCGATGACTGGCACGTCGTTGACTCGACGCAGATCGACCGCCCGGGTCGCATTGAACCGCATGCGGATCCGTATGCCATGGAAAGCGCCGGCAAACCTGCGGCAGCACCAGATGGCGCGCAGCCTGTGCAGATCATGCCCCGCAAAGAGGCCATCGCGGCGCATCGCAAGGCACGCCAGCATACGGTGATTCGTTTGCCATCCTACGAGCAGGTCCAGGATGATCCTGTCCTCTATGCACATGCCTCGCGCGTATTTCATCTGGAATCGAATCCGGGCAACGCGAGACCGATGTTGCAGGGCCACGGTGAACGTCGTGTCTGGTTGAACCCGCCGCCCTTACCGCTGACGACCCCGGAGATGGATGCTGTCTTCGATCTGCCGTATGCCCGTGCGCCGCACCCGGTCTATGGCGATGCGAAGATTCCCGCCTGGGAGATGATCCGCTTTTCGGTGAACATCATGCGCGGCTGCTTTGGGGGCTGTACCTTCTGTTCGATTACCGAACACGAAGGGCGCATCATCCAGAGCCGGTCTGAGGATTCGATCCTGCGCGAGATCGAGGCGATCCGTGACAAAACACCGGGCTTTACCGGCATCATCTCCGATCTGGGCGGTCCGACGGCCAATATGTATCAGTTGACCTGCAAGGATCCGAAGATCGAGTCGTCATGCCGCAAACTTTCCTGCGTCTTCCCCGATATCTGCGACAACCTCAATACGGATCATGGCCCATTGATTCAGCTCTATCGGAAGGCGCGTTCTTTACCGGGCATCAAGAAGATTCTGATTGGTTCCGGCTTACGTTACGACCTGGCGGTGCGTTCGCCGGAATATATCAAGGAACTCGTTACGCATCACGTCGGTGGCTATCTGAAGATTGCGCCGGAGCACACCGAGGCTGGGCCGCTTTCAAAAATGATGAAGCCGGGCATCGGTGCCTATGAGCGTTTCAAGCAGCTTTTCGAGGCAGCATCGCGTGCTGCCGGCAAGGAGCAGTACTTGATCCCGTATTTCATCGCGGCACACCCGGGCACCAGCGACGAAGATATGCTGAATCTGGCACTCTGGTTGAAACGCAATAATTTCCGTCTCGATCAGGTGCAGACCTTCCTGCCGACGCCGATGGCGTTAGCGACAACGATGTACCACACCCGCAGGAACCCGTTGCGCGGTCTGAAGGGCGGGGGAGAGCATGTCGAAGTGATCCGTGAAGGTCGTCGTCGTCGGCTGCACAAGGCCTTCTTGCGGTATCACGACCCGGCCAACTGGCCGATGCTGCGCGATGCACTGAATGCGATGGGGCGTGCGGATCTGATCGGTAACGGCAAGAAGCAACTCATTCCGGCCTGGCAACCGAAGGGCTTTGAGCATAGTCGTGGCCGGTCTGAACCGCGCACGGCGCGTGACCATGTCCATGCGCCGACACGGCAGTCGGTATCGCCGGCGCGCAAGACGAGTATGGCGGCCGGCCGGTCGTCTACCAGCAAACCCCAGGCGCCAGGACGTCGCTCAGCGAAGCGTTAATCCAGCATGGAGGTGCAGGCCGGGCAACGTCTGGCTGCCACCGGAATCTGGGTGCAGCAATCGGGGCAGGCCTTGGTGACCGGCGCCAGCTCTTCTTTGGGAATCAGTCGGTCAGCGGCTTTGTTATACGCCTTGACCACCCAGTAGACGGCAAACGCGATGATGAAGAAACCGACCATCGCATTGACGAATAAGCCATAGTTGAGGGTCACGGCACCAGCGGCTTTGGCCGCGGCCGGGGTCGCATAGGGACCAGCAACGGTGCCCTCTTTGAGAACAACGAAGAGGCTCGAGAAATCGAGGCCACCCATCAGCAAACCAATTGGCGGCATGATCACGTCATTGACCAGGCTGCTGACGATCGTGCCAAAAGCCGCACCAATGACGATACCGACGGCCATGTCGACCGCGTTGCCGCGAATGGCGAACTTGAGAAAATCCTTGAGCATGTACTTCTCCATAAACAGGGCACGCCAGTAGAATAGGCGTTTTGCAGTTCCTGAATCATACAAAGGAAACGCCATGGTTGTCCCGCGCGTCGATCAGACCTATTACGAACTCCTGGGGGGGGAGGGCGGTGTTCGTCAACTGGTTGATGACTTCTATGATCTGATGACGCTGGATGAACGATTTGCCGGGATTCGTGTGATGCACCCGCAAGACATGAGCATGTCCCGAGACAAGCTGTTCTGGTTTTTATCGGGCTGGCTGGGTGGCCCGCCCCTGTTTGAAGAAAAATTTGGACATCCACGCTTGCGTGCCCGCCATTTGCCGTTTGCCATCGGTATTTCTGAGCGGGATCAGTGGATGACCTGCATGACCGAATGCCTGGAGAAGGCACCAGTAACAGAGCAGACCCGCCGGGCACTGATTGACGCCTTGTTTAAAACCGCCGACTGGATGCGGAACAAGGACGTTTGATGGCTTGTTGTGGTCCGGGTAGGTTGCTCCCCGAACCCCCAAGCGTCTGAAAACTATCGTTTTCTGCTATAATTCCGGGCTTGTTTTAATCTGTTGCATCGCATCAATGCGCTGCCACCGGTTGCTCCCGCTTTTACACATTCCCGGTTGAGATCACATGTCCGCACGTCCGATTCGTAACATTGCCATCATTGCCCACGTTGACCACGGCAAAACCACGCTGGTCGACCAGCTCCTGCGTCAGTCCGGTACCTTTGCCGCCCACCAGCAGGTGGACGAGCGCGTTATGGACTCGAACGACCTGGAAAAGGAACGCGGCATTACGATTCTGTCGAAGAATACGTCCGTTGAATACAACGGTATCCATATCAACATCGTCGATACCCCGGGGCACGCCGACTTCGGTGGTGAAGTGGAACGTGTGCTGGGCATGGTCGATGGTGTCGTGCTGCTGGTCGATGCCGTTGAAGGCCCGATGCCGCAAACCCGTTTTGTCACCAAGAAAGCGCTGGCCCTGGGTCTGCGTCCGATCGTACTGGTCAACAAGGTCGACCGTGATGGTGCCGATCCGGATAATGCTGTCAACCTGACCTTTGACCTGTTCGACAAGCTGGGCGCCACCGATGAGCAACTGGATTTTCCGATTGTTTATGCCTCGGGTTTGAACGGCTGGGCTGCCATGTCGCTGGACGCGCCGCGCGAAGACATGAAGCCGCTGTTCGATACGGTGCTGTCGCACGTCCCGGCACCGGATGCTGATGTCGATGCCCCGTTGCAGTTGCAGATTTCGGCACTGGATTATTCGTCGTACGTCGGTCGTATTGGCGTGGGCAAAATCATTCGTGGTCGCGTAAAAACTGGTCAGAACGTCATGGTGATGTTCGGCACCGAAGAAGAAGCGGCCGAACATGAACGTACCCCGATCAAGGCAAAGATCGGCCAGGTCTTTGGCTACAAGGGTCTGAACAAGGTTGAGATGGACGAAGGTCAGGCCGGCGATATCGTCCAGATTACGGGTATCGAAGATCTGGTGCTGGGCTGTACTGTGACTGACCCGGATCAACCGGAATCGCTGCCGCTGCTCAAGATCGATGAACCGACGCTGTCGATGCAGTTCATGGTCAATACCAGCCCGCTGGCCGGGACTGAGGGCAAATTCGTGACCAGCCGTCAGCTGCGTGACCGTCTGCACAAAGAGCTGCTGACCAATATGGCGCTGCGTGTACACGATACCGCCAACGGCGATATCTTCGACGTGGCCGGTCGTGGCGAACTGCATCTGGGTATTCTGCTCGAGAACATGCGCCGCGAAGGTTACGAAATGGCCGTGGGCCGGCCGCGCGTTGTGAAGCGCATCATCAATGGCGTCGAGTGCGAACCCTACGAAATGCTGACTGTGGACGTCGAAGAAGATTCACAGGGTGGCGTTATGGAAAGCCTGGGCCAACGTAAAGGCGAAATGCTGGACATGGTGCCGGACGGCCGGGGTCGTGTCCGGATTGAATACAAGATTCCAGCGCGTGGTCTGATCGGTTTCCAGGGCGAATTCATGAACCTGACCCGCGGTAATGGGCTGATGAGCCACGTGTTCGACGAATACGCCCCAGTGAAAGAGGGGGGGGTTGCCGAACGTCGTAACGGCGTGCTGATTTCGCAGGACGATGGCGAAGCCGTGGCCTACGCACTGTGGAAGTTGCAGGATCGCGGTCGTATGTTCGTAAACCCGGGCGAGAAGCTGTACGAAGGCATGATCATCGGCATTCACAGCCGTGAAAACGATCTGGTCGTGAACCCGATCAAGGGTAAGCAGCTGACCAACGTGCGTGCCTCGGGTACCGATGAAGCCGTACGCCTGGTGCCACCGGTTCAGTTGTCGCTGGAGGGCGCCATCGAGTTCATCGCCGATGACGAGCTGGTCGAACTGACGCCGAAGTCGATCCGGCTGCGTAAGCGTTACCTCAAGGAACACGAGCGTAAGAAAGCCTCGCGCGAAACGACCGCTGCCTAAGCCGGTTCTATGTTTTGGCAGCCTCGAGGGTTGCTAAAGCGCGCAAGCAACAAAAAACCCGCCAGTGCAAAATGGCGGGTTTTTTGTTGGCCGGGGTGAATTACTTCACGCGGGCACGGTACTCGTCGGAGCGGGTGTCGATTTCGATTTTGTCACCGATTTCAACGAAGGCCGGTACCTGGAGTTCAAAGCTGGTCGGCTTGATGCGGGCCGGCTTCATGACTTTGCCTGAGGTGTCGCCCTTGACGGCGGGTTCGGTGTATTCAACTTCACGCACCACCGCGGTCGGCAGTTCCACCGAGATGGCTTTGCCGTTGTAGAACACCACTTCACAGGCCATGCCGTCGTCCAGATACTTCAGGGCGTCGGTCATGTTTTCGCCTTCGACTTCGTACTGGTTGTATTCGCCGTCCATGAAAACGTACATCGGGTCAGCAAAGTACGAGTAAGTCACTTCTTTGCGCTCGAGGACAACCACTTCGAATTTCTCATCGGCCTTGTAGACAGCCTCGCTGCCGCTGCCAGTGAGCAGGTTCTTCATTTTCAATTTTACGACTGCCGCGTTGCGGCCCGACTTGTTGTATTCGGCTTTCTGGACGACCAGCGGCTCGCTGCCGACCATGATCACGTTACCAGCGCGCAGTTCCTGTGCTGTCTTCATATTTCCGTACTTTCCTGATGGCGGGGGTCTATCGATTCGGCTGGCACCGGTGACGATGCAGGGCCGTAAAACCCGCTATTTTACCAGATCCGCTACAAAAGCCCGGAGCTGCGTGACCAGATCGGACTGTTCCAGGAGGTGCTCACGCCATGCCTGGGCGTTCTGGTGAAGTGCAGGCCGCATTTTCAGGATTTCGGGCCAGAGGGTGCCGCACAAGGCCGTTTCGCCACGACCATTCCAGGCCAGGATAAATCGCATGAAGCAGTCACGATCCGCCGTGGAAAGAATTTGCGGGTCGAGATAACGCTTGTAGAAGGCATGCAATTTCTCCAAATGGGCACCGGCCTCCTGCGGATAAATCTGCCAGAACACCGGTTTGGCCGCCCATTGCGCTCGGACAAAGGAGTCTTCTCCGCGCACGAAAAGGAAATCCTGCGCCTGTAACACGGCATCAAAAGCCGATTGCGGGACAAAGGGCAGTAACTCAATATGACACCCTTCGGGAAGCGTGACCCCGGGTGCGCCGAGTTGATCAGCAATCGCGCAGGGGGCGACTGAGAGCACGACATCCCTCTGGGCACGAAGCCAATCATGCAGTGCCGGCTGTTCGTAACCGAAGAGAAATAGTCTTAGCGGCTGAACGATCGAGTCATTCGAGTCATGGTCGAGCGCAAGCGAATCGTCGTTTTCGCGGAGCAGGCCGCCACTTTCTGCGGTGAAGCCGGGAAAGTAGAAATGTTTGATCAGTGGATAACGGGGGTGCGGCGAGGGGAGCTGGTGGTGTGCACCAACCCAGTCTTCGGCGGAGAGGTATTCCAGATTGATCCAGACCGGTGGTTTCTGAGCCGCAGCTCGGGCCGCCATGGCTGTCACATAGGCGTCTGGCGGATCACAGGCGAAGGCCTCGATCACCACATCGGCGACCTCAGCGCATCCAAAAGTGAGATCGTCCGCTGGCCACGGCCGGATATGGATCGTGTCTTTCCGGGGCGACGGATCAATGAGCTTATTCAATACATCCGGGCGATCAATCCATAGCGTGACGTCTTCGCCGCACCGATTCAGATCAGCAGCAAGGCGCCAGCAAACGCCGGCATCACCGAAATTGTCGATCACACGGCAGAAAATGGCCCAGCGCATAAACGATGATCCGCTGGCGGGTTTAGACCCCGGTGCGTGATTCGAGTTGTGCCATCACAGCCAAGCGCTCGTCTTCGGACATGGTGGACCAGCGTTTTATTTCTTCGAGCGAACGGAAACAACCGACGCAGTAGCGGTTCTGCTCGTCCATACGACAGATGTTGATGCAGGGCGAAGAAACTTCGGGCTTGATACGGCAGGCCATGGTGGATTCCAGGTAAATGTGGCAGCTATTTTAAAACCGAATCCGCTTTCGGGGTGAATATGGCATAGTACGAAAATAATAGCCCGCCTAAGTGCTGGCAAGACATATAAGCAGGAGACTATGCATGGATTCACGCTATCTTGAAGATCTGAAAATGGGCGATGTATTCGTCTGCCCGGGTGTCACCATCACCGAATCGGAGATCATCTCTTTTGGCATGGCCTTCGACCCTCAACCATTTCATGTGAACGCCCTGTCAGCCTCCAATTCGATTTATGGCGGTCTGATCGCTAGCGGTTTTCATGTGATCTCGCTAAGTTTTCGTCTCTTTATGCAACTGGGGATCTTTCATGAAACAAGCATGGGATCGCCCGGCATCGACGAAGTGCGCTGGACCATGCCAGTGCGCCCCGGAGACACGCTGCATTCGGAAGTCATTGTCGAGTCCGTCACCCTGTCACGCTCCAAACCGGATCGGGGCGTGGCCAAGCTGAAGTTCCAGGTCGTTAATCAGCGTAGCGAAGAGGTCGCGTCCTACTATCTGAATCTGATGCTCAAGTCGCGTTCGGTGCTGACCTGATCAGACTGGTTTATCACGCTTGATCAATCTCGAGAACAGGACGGGCAACAGAAAAAGCGTGCAGATGGTGGCGGAGATGATGCCGCCCACAATCACGACGGCGAAGGGACGCTGCGTTTCCGAACCGATGCCATGCGAGAGGGCGGCTGGCAGCAACCCTAGGCCCGCCATCAAGGCGGTCATGATGATCGGGCGCATGCGTAAAACGGCCCCTTCGCGAACAGCCTGATCGAAGGGCTTGCCATTGCGGAGCATTTCGACGATCTCCTCGACCATGATCACGCCATTTTGAATTGCAATGCCAGAGACAGCGATAAAGCCGACGGCTGCCGAGATGGAAAGATGCAATCCGCTGATGGCCAGTCCCAGCAGACCACCGATCAGCGTGGTGGGTGCCAGCGCCAGAATAATGGCGGCAATTTTGTAGGACCGGAACATCCAGAACAACAAACCGAAAATCGCGACCAGGCTCGCTGGTACGATGACCTTGAGTCGACCCATGGCGCGTTGCTGGTTTTCGAACTGCCCGCCCCAGGTCATGGTGTAACCCGGTGGAAGTGAGATCTCCCGTTTAACTTTGCGCTGCGCTTCCTTGATGAAGCTACCCATGTCGCGGCCGGAGAGGTTGGCCTTGACCGATACGGCACGCATGCCTGCTTCGCGTGATATTCGTGATGCCCCCTGTTTCACTTCGATCTGGGCGATTTCGCCGAGCGGGATCGTGTGATTGCCATCACCGGGAAGTTCGATTGCCAGTGAGGAGATATCGTTGATCGATGCCCGGTTGGCCTGAGACATCCGAACCGTCACGTCATAACGACGGTCGCCCTCGTAGAAACCGGTGGCCTCGAAACCGCCCATGGCTGTCTCGAAGGTGCGATTCAGATCGGCGATGGAGATGCCGAGCCGTGCCATTTTCTCCCGATCCGGGATCACCGAGATTTCGGTTTGACCCCCCACCTGGATCGCTGCCACTTCGACGGCACCCTTGATGCTGGCAATCAGCCCTGCGACGTGGTCCGCTTTTTCCTGCAGGATGTTGAGGTCCGGGCCGAAAATCTTGATGGCGATTTCGCCCTTGACGCCGGAGAGTGACTCTTCAACGCTGTCCTGGATCACCTGTGAAAAATTGGTGGCCATGCCCGGTATGCTGTTCAGACCGGTACTCATGCTCTCAACAAGCGCTTCCTTTGTTGAAAATCGCCACTCGGAGTGCGGTGCGAGATCAACCAGAATCTCGATGTTATTCGGACCCTTTGGATCGGTGCCTTCGTCGGGGCGGCCAACGTGGGTGATGATCTTGCGGGTTTCCGGGAAGCTGCTGATGTATGACCGGACAGAGCGTTCGACATCCCGCGATTGCTCGATGTGTGTCGCCGGTGGCAGCATGATGGTCAACCAGATATTGCCTTCATCGAGTTTGGGCAGGAATTCAGTGCCAATTACCGGAATCATGAACAAGGACGCAATGAGTGCACCGACCACCCGGAAATAGATCTTTTTGGGGGTGGTCAGAAATGCGACTAATTTCTGCTTATATTTTTGCTGCCAGCGGTGCATCCAATCGAGGTGGGGCTCCAGCAGCGGCTCTTTATCCACGACATAGGCCAGCAGCGTCGGCACATAGGTCAGCGTCAGGAGAATGGCGCCGAGTAGGGCGCATGACAGGGTGAGCGCCACCGGCGAGAAAATTTTTCCTTCGACACG
>VEQD01000010.1:31930-35835 GCA_018883385.1 Rhodocyclaceae bacterium
ACCACGAGAACGCCGATCACCAGTAGCGCGCCAAGAATGAGGTTGTGGCTAACGGTATGGACTGTATTGTTGACGAGCTCTGTCCGGTCATAGAGGGGTTTGATCGAAAAGCCCGGTGGCATATGCTCCTGACTGTTGAGCCAGTCGATTTTTTCCCGGACGCTTTCAATCACGACGGCCGGGTTTTCACCACGCAGCATCATGACGATGCCTTCAACGACCCCTTCGTGCTGGACGAGTGTGCCGTTCTCATCACGCACCCCAATCGAGACGCTGCCGGTTTGCGGTGCGCTACCGACGACAACTTCGGCGACGTCTCTCACCAGGATGGCGCGACCGTTCTCCGAGCGAACAACGGTGAGTTGAATATCTTCCAGGTTTCGGTAGATCCCAGTGCTACGCAAGACGAGGCCTTCGCTCCCGCGTCGCAGAATGCCACCGCCGGTACTGTCGTTGTTGGCGCTGATCGCTTCTGCCAGCTGATTGAGGGTCACGCCGTGCCGTCGCATGGCGACCGGATCGGCGTTCACCTGGATCTCTTTGACCGTACCGCCAAAGCTGGTGACATCGGCAATGCCCGGTGCCCGTCGGATCACGGGACGGACAACCCAATCCTGCACCACGCGAATTTCATTGAGCGGTGTGCCTTCCGGGGCCTCGATGACATAGCGGAAAATTTCCCCGACCGCCGTCGTTAGCGGTGCGAGGGTAGGGGTGACGCCAGGTGGCAGGGTGACACCCTGCAATTTTTCGAGTACCTGACTGCGGGCAAAACGATCCTGCGTGCCATCACTGAAGATCAGCGTAATCACCGAGAGACCCGTCATCGAGACGGAGCGTTGCTGCGTTACACGCGGCACGCCACTCATCTCCCGCTCGATGGGCAGCGTGACGCTGCGCTCGACTTCTTCCGGGGCCTTACCCGGAACCTGGGTGATCACTTGTACCTGGACATCCTGGACATCCGGAAACGCTTCGATCGGCAAATCACGCAGCGTCCGTATCCCCACGATACTCATAATGGCAAACGCCAGCAGGATAAAGGCCCGCTGATTAACCGCGAAGTTGACGAGTTGGCGCAGCATTACTTGGCGTTCTGGCTAAGTTCGGAGGAGAGCAGTAGCGCGCCAACCGTGACGACCTTGTCACCCGGCTTGATGTCTGAATCCGGCTTCAGCCAGATCCAGTGGTGATCCTGGAATGCAACATCAACACGCTGACGATGAAATACTCCAGGTTCCTTTTCGACGAACACCGTGGTGTAAATACCATGGGTAATGAGCGCTGAAATGGGAATACGGATGACCGTGGCCGCATTGGGGTCGAGTAGCTGTGCCCGCCCAAACATTTCCGGCCGAAGTTTCATGTCCGGGTTGTCGATCTCTGCACGAATCTGCACGCGGCGCATTTGCGGATCCAGCATCGGCGAAATGCGTGTGACATCGGCTTTAAAAGTCTGGCCGGGCAGGTTATCGAAGCTCACCAGCATGGTGTCACCGACGACAATACCCGCCGCGCTTTGCTCGGGCGCATCGACGACGACCCAAACGTGCGACAGGTCGGAAATCACGACAACAGGATCCATCTGATCTGGTCGAACTTCCCGTCCGGGGTTGACATTGATTTTGGCGACCACCCCGCTGATCGGCGCGCGAAGCGTCAGACGTTCCGAGTCGGGCGCAGGCTGGCCGTAGGGCACCAGATTGGTAATTCGCAGGTAGGCGCGTTTGGCTTCGGCATCAGCAATTTTGGAATCGGCCTCGGCCACCTCATATTCCCGACGTGCAATGGCTTCGCCGGCGAGCAGTTCTTTGGCACGCTGATAATGCGCCTTCTTGCGCTTCGCATCGGCATCAGCCTTATGCCAGTCGGTCAGCGCTGTGCCGTAATCCGGCGAATCAATGGTCACTAACGGATCACCCGCCTCGACCCGGTCGCCCAGCTGCGCGTGTTGCTGAACGACCCGTCCGCTGAGCGATGGGTGGATCAGGGTTGTGCGCGTGTCATCCATCGAGACGCGTGCCGGAATGGGCGAACCGACCGGCAAAGGCGTCTCGGTCACCGGCTCGGCACGAATAAATGCAAGCTGGGGGGCACCATTCTTGTAGTGGATCTCATTTTCCTTGACTCTGAATGTCGGTATTTCGGGGCCTTCGCCAATAGAAAAATAAAGCACCATGATCAGGAAAATCCCGAAAATGCCGGTGTACCAGACCTTGTCTTTGAACTCACGGGATTCCTGGTAACGTGTTTTCCAGTCGGGCACATTGGTCGTCAGGTAAGTCATCGCCGCGAGTAGATACGGGTGATGACGTATTTTTTGCCAGAGGCGCTGAAGTCGACCTGACACCGCATCCGATTGCCAGAGTTCGACCAGGGCTGATTTAAAAAGCGCCAGGGCGCGCTGTAGACGATAACGTGCGCGATTCATTGGGAAACGGCTCCGGGAAGATCTGGCAACGGGTTACGATTGGCCGGCATGTTAGCGGGTGTGAGCTGCTCAACAGGTGAATCATAATGCGCGGGTTTGGCTAGCGTTACGGATTCCGTGAGTGACGACAGAATACGAATGGCCGATGAGGCTTTAGCGGCCTCGGCGCGCGCCGTCACTGCCTCGATTTCAGCCTGGCGGACAGCCCGTTTGATATCCAGGTACTCGAAGGTGCTCATGGCGCCTCGGCTGTAGGCCACATCGGCTGCTTTGTCGGTGCGACGGGTCGACTGTAGTGCCATTTCATGCAGACTGCGCAGGCGGTTGTTTGCCTCGTCCAGTTCACGGATTAACAGTTTGGCTTCGGTTCGTGCGTTACGTTCTGTCTGCAACATGGCGATTTCTGCCTGGGTCATTTCGGCCATGCTGCGACGGATATCACCTTCGAAGTTATTGCCAGTAAACAGCGGAATGGCAATGCCGCCGCCAACTGAATTGACGACCGTCGGGTTGTTACGTTCATATTGCAGACCAACCGTAAAATCCCGCGTACGTTGCGCTCGCGCCAGTTCGATAGCCTGTTTCGCGGCCGAGAGACGGGCGCGTGCCGCCTGCACATCCGGCCGTTTTTCGATAGAGCCATCCAGCATTTTTTCTGCGGCATCATGGTTCATGGAGGGTGGCCAATCACCCCGCGTGGCCATCAGCTGATGCTGCATCTCGTTACCCAACAGACTTGAGAGCATGGCGCTGGCCCGAGAGCGATCGCGACGTGCCATCTGCGCCTCGGCGAGCAGTCGGGCGCTATCGGCTTCAATGCGCCCCAGGTCGGCACCTGAGAGATCACCCGTTTTAAAACGGAGCCTGGCTTTTTCACTCACGCGCTCGGCGTGCGCCAAGTTCGCTTCGGCGATTTGGCTGCGTTGTTCCGCAACGCGGAGATCCAGCCAAGCGGTGAGCACCCGCATTTTTTCCTGACGAATTGTTTCCTGCAGATCCCAGAGGGTGGCCTGATTCAGGTCGTTGGCTTTGGCCAAGCGCAGATCGCGCTTGTTGCCCCGTTCGAAGGGTTGATCAATACGTACGATGGTGTCCAAAGAGTTTAATTTATTGCCGTACTGATACTGCGAGTTATCGACCCCGCTGGCGTTGACCGACATCACGGCGTTGGGTCGCGCGCCGGCCGTGATGATGTCGGCACGCGCCCCCTCGATCACGGCCTGCGCATTCTGGATCTGGGCGTTATGACGCAATGCGAGATTTTCTGCTTCCAGATAACCGATACCGGCGGGTAACGCTTCGGCCCGAACCCCGGCCTGGGCAAAGAGCAGGGACGCAAAAAGACCGCCGATCAGATAGAGTCGGCAAAGGCGATAAAAACGTCGGGGATTTCTGGGGTGCATTGCGGCAACATCATGCCTTAAGGAAGTCTTAAGGTCTACTTGCGGCGCACCACCCAAGCCGGGCTAAGAGC
>VEQD01000044.1 GCA_018883385.1 Rhodocyclaceae bacterium
CTACGAACCAAGGGGTAGGGAGTTCGAATCTCTCCGAGCGCGCCAGAATTCAGGGCCTCCAGCGATGGAGGCCTTTTCTTTTTCAGGCCAACATCCCCACGCTTAAAGTTGATAATGAAACGTTCATAATAGTTTGGTAGTGTAATCTCGGTTCTCTTTCTACCTGTTGCTTATGTCGACTCATTGCCCGGATGCTTTTCCAATTTCTCCAGACTGGTGCGGCCTGGATGAGGCCCCGTTGCGGCAAAAGCTTCTCGCCTATTTTATCCAGTGCTTTGATCGCTACGAGTCGCTGTTTGATTGTCTGGCGAGCGAGGCGGCTTTCGTCGACAAACCCATCGCGCTGCGTCATCCGTTGATTTTCTATTACGGCCATACCGCCACCTTCTTCGTCAACAAACTGCTGCTGGCCAAGCTGCTCCCGGAACGGATCAATCCCCGGTTCGAGGCGATGTTTGCGGTTGGCGTTGATGAAATGAGCTGGGACGATCTCAACGATGCGCATTATGACTGGCCAACCGTGGCAGAGGTCAAGGCTTATCGTGATCAGGTCCGCGCCTGTGTGACACGGATCATTGAACAGGCACCCTTCGCGCCGCCTATGGGTTGGGATAACCCCTGGTGGACCATTCTCATGGGCATTGAGCACGAGCTCATTCACCTCGAAACCTCTTCGGTGCTGATTCGCCAGCATCGCCTGGAATACGTGCGGCCACAGCCAGACTGGCAACCGGAATCCGTGACCGCCTGTGCCTTGGATAAGGTGCCGGTTAATAAGCTGATCGATGTGCCGGCTGGCTCGGTATCGCTGGGCAAGGGCAACCCGCACCAGAATGCCTGCCTGCTCGATGGTGATGCGCGTCGTTATGGGTGGGATAACGAATATGGTCGGCATGAGGCTGAGATACCCGCCTTCAAGGCAAGCCAGCGGCTGGTTAGCAATGCCGAATTTATGGGCTTTGTCGAAGCTGGCGGTTATACGGATGCCCGGTACTGGAGCGAGGAGGGTTGGGGCTGGCGCGAGTTCACCGGTGTCACCCATCCAACCTTCTGGCGCCATCGTGAAGGTGGCTGGGTCTTGCGCCTCATGTGCGAAGAGGTCCCCATGCCCTGGGACTGGCCCGCCGAAGTCAACTATCACGAAGCGGCCGCTTTCTGCGCCTGGAAGGCCGAGCAAACCGGCCAGCCCGTGCGCCTACCCAGCGAAGATGAATGGGTGAGGCTTTATGATCTTGCAGGGATTGCCCCCGATACGCCGGCCCAGCGTCGACTAGCCGGGACCTGCAGTTCGGTGCCGGTGAACCGCTTTCCTCACGGTGATTTTTACGACATCGTTGGTAATGTCTGGCAGTGGACGTGTACGCCCATCTATCCTTTCGCCGGCTTCGAAGCGCATCCACACTACGATGACTTCTCCATTCCGACCTTTGACGAACGCCATAATCTGATCAAGGGCGGCAGCTGGATCTCTTGTGGTAACGAAGCCCTGCGTGCCTCGCGGTATGCCTTTCGTCGTCATTTCTTTCAGCACGCCGGTTTCCGTTACGTGGTCGGCGTACCTCCGGCACGGCCGGTCGTTTCGCGTTATGAAGACGATGCATTGCTTGCCCAATATGCCGAATTCCATTTCGGCCAGTCTTACTTCGACGTGCCCAATTTTCCGGCCGCTGTTGCGCAGATCGCACTTGAGGTCAATCGCGGTCGGCCACAACGTCGCGCCCTAGATATCGGCTGCGCGGTGGGGCGAACGAGCTTAGAACTGGCGCGGGGGGGCTTCGAGAGCGTGGTTGGCGTGGATTTCTCGGCGCGATTCATCAATCTGGCTGACGAACTGGTGGGTCAGGGTCTGGTACGTTACGCGCTGACGGACGAGGGTGAGTTGCAATCCTTTCGCGAGGTTGGGCTCGATCAACTCGGGTTTACCGAATGTGCGTCGCGCGTGACCTTCTGGCAGGGCGATGCGTGCAATCTCAAGGACGTACATCGCGATTATGATTTGATCGTTGCTGCGAATCTCATCGATCGGCTTTACGATCCGCACAAGTTTCTTACGGATATTGGCCGGCGTCTTATCCCGGGTGGTGTACTTGTCATCACGTCGCCGTATACCTGGTTAGAGGAGCATACGCCGCGTTCGCAATGGCTGGGTGGGTTCAAGAAAGATGGTGAGCGCTATACCACTCTGGATGCCCTTCATGTCTTACTATCGCAAGACTTTGTGCCACTGGGCATGCCGCGCGATCTGCCGTTTGTTATCCGCGAAACAGCCCGCAAATTCCAGCACAGCCTTGCGCAGGTCTCCTGCTGGGAGCGGCGGCCTTGATCAGGGGTGGCTTGGTCCGGGCTTGACCTGGCTTAGTCTTGGCGCAATGGCAGCAGAATTTCGTTGCGACGAAATATCGGTAGTGTCCAGGGTGGGTTGTATCGCGCCAGTTCTGGTACGCCACTGACCGACAGGTTTTGCGCTTTGGTCCAATCCAGCAGGCGCCGCGTTTCATCATTAATGCGTTGGTCAGTGTTCATGCCTGAATAGCGGACAGCGGTATAGCTTCTTGATGGTATTTCCCGGATGCGGATGGCGGGGTTGTTGGGCTTGGGCAGTGTCGTCATGGTGTACTGACTCGGCATCGTAAACTCCACGCGCCAGGCGCGCGCGGTGGTGAAGGATGAGCTTGCTTCCAAGGGTTCAATGCTCACGGGCGCAGTCATGGCGATCTTGCTCGGCGCCTCTGCAGAAACCGTGACCTGTTGCGGAGTCGCGTTATGGTTATCGCCAAATATGTAGCCCGCCAAGATGCGAAAACCTTCGCGCGTCGCGGTATCCATCTCGCCGTCCACCGACACCTCGGCGACGATGCGTGGTTCATACTGCCGGACTTCGAAGTCGCCGTCTTGTTGCAGGATCTTGTACTTAGGGGTTTCGGTGGCCATGGTCAGCGACGATCCTAAAGCAAAAAGGCATAACAGAACGAAACGGGCAAAATGAAAACGCTTCGTTTGTTGCCGTATTGAGGCCATGATCAGCCCTGACTCTGCGATGCGCGATGTTGAAATTTTTCTGGTCGAAGCACGCCCACATCCGTGACAAAAGTCACCATCGTGTAATGAGAATAATACGTCTCAAGTAGTAAATCTAATATGCGGGTAGCGATAGCCTCGTCGCACAGGATTTCAATACGAATGTTGGCGTTCTCAGGCCAGGAGCCATCGCGTAAACCGTGAGCACCACTGCCTCGGGCATCGCTAACCGTATAACCACTGGCGCCAATTTCTTTGGCCGCAGACGTGATTGCTTCCTCAAGACAGCTTTCGCAAATAACGGTGATCAGTTTTCGAACGGAAAGACGCGAGGTCATAGAGAAGCTCCCAGAAGCCATTGGCTGGCTGCATAGTAAAGCGGAATACCAACCGTGATGTTAAATGGAAAAGTGATGCCGAGACTCGCGCCAATGGAGAGTGAGGGATTGGCTTCGGGAACCGCCATGCGGATCGCGGCTGGCGCGGCAATATAGGAGGCGCTGGCAAAAAGCGTCGCCAGCAGCGTGGCACCCCCCACGCTAAGCCCCAGGAGCGAGGCCGTCACAATACCGATGGCTGCGGATATGAGCGGCATGATTACGCCAAAGCTGATTAAAAAGATGCCGGATTTTTTTAGATCGGCAACACGACCGGCCGTGACCAGACCCATTTCAAGCAAAAATATCGCGAGCAGACCTTTGAACAAGGTAAAAAATACCGGGCTAATCGAAGCCAGCCCTTGCTCGCCGCTCACATAGCCAATCATGAGTCCGCCAACCAGCAACACGATGCTCTTGCCGGCCAGAATTTCATGCATGAGCACGCCCCAACGTGTATCGCCTGCAGACCAGCGCGCCAAAGCCACGCCGATCAGTAGGCCCGGAATCTCCAGAATCACGAGGAAGACAGACATGAATCCTTCGAATGGGACAGACAGACGCGTGAGATAGCTAGAACCTACGGCAAAGGTGACCACGCTCACCGAGCCGTAATGTGCAGCCAGAGAACCCGCGTCAGCCCGCTCATAGCCCCCTACATAGTGTGCGATCAGAAAAGCCAGAACAGGAACGAGCATCGCCGTGAAGGTCACCACCAGAATGGGAACGAGCAGCGCGCTTGGGTTGTTTTGTGCCAGCGCAGCCCCCCCCTTTAATCCAATGGCCAGTAATAAAAAAATACTCAGGCTTTCGTAGAGTACGCCGGGGATCTTGAGATCCGAGCGAGACAAGCCTGCAATTAAACCGAGAATAAAAAACAGGATGACAGGATCTGACATGTTTATATAAAGGCCATAACACGATGAAGCGGGGGTGAGAAAACACAATGCCTTAGTATTTTACTAGGATAAAGCCCTGTATGATAAAAAGAGTCAAAGGAGAGCAACTTACCCAGTTCATAATGCTGGTTGTTGCCTGAAAGGTTTTGAAATGCATGCGGATATTTCTCTGATCGCGACCATCGCCGCAGCGTTTACACTGGCACTCGCTTTCGGTTTTATCACCGAAAAGATCGGGATCCCGGCGCTGGTCGGCTATTTGCTGGCGGGTATTGTAATCAGCCCAACGACGCCGGGGTTCGCCGGCGATCTGCATATCGCCGGGCAGCTCTCCGAAATTGGCGTCATGTTGCTGATGTTTGGTGTGGGGTTGCATTTCTCGATCAAGGATCTCTTACGGGTTAAAAAAATCGCCATACCCGGGGCGGTGTTCCAGATGGGCATCGCCACAGCCTTGGGGGTTGTCGTGGCCTCTTTATGGGGTTGGGATCTCGGGGCCTCGCTGGTGTTTGGCATCTCGTTATCCTGCGCCAGTACCGTTGTTTTGATCAAAGCCCTAGAGCGTCAGGGCATCCTGGAATCCATGAACGGTCGGATCGCGGTGGGTTGGTTGGTGGTTGAGGATCTGGTGACTGTCATTGTGTTGGTATTGCTGCCGGCCCTGGCCAGTTTGCTGGATCCATCACGCGCACCACAGCCTGCCGTTTCATTACTGTTTGATCTCGGCAAGACCATGCTACAAGTGGGCGGGTTCATTGCCGTCATGCTGCTTGTTGGTAAGCGGCTGATTCCCAGGGTGCTCTGGATGATTGCCCGCACCGGTTCAAGAGAGCTGTTTACACTCGCTGTCATCACTTCGGCGATCGGCATTGCGTTTGGTGCCGCCTTGCTGTTCAACGTCTCTTTCGCCCTGGGCGCATTTTTTGCCGGTGTCGTCCTGCGCGAATCCGAACTGAGTAATCGCGCCGCCAAAGAATCTTTACCGCTTCAGGATGCCTTTTCAGTCCTCTTTTTTGTCTCGGTAGGGATGTTGCTGGATCCCCGGGTGCTTGTCGAAAACCCCGGGGCTGTCTTGGCGGTGGTGGGCATCATTGTCCTCGGCAAATCGCTGGCCGCCATCGCACTCGTGCTGCTCATGCGTTACCCGTTGAACTCGGCATTGACGATTGCAGCAAGTCTCGCTCAGATAGGTGAATTCTCTTTCATCCTGGCTGGACTCGGGCTATCGCTCGGTTTGATTCCAAAACTCGGATTCAGTCTGATTATTGCCGGCGCGTTCATTTCTATCGCGTTAAATCCCTTTGTCTTTCGTCTGGTGGAGCCTTTGCGTGGGTGGTTGCTGGCCAGGTCATCGACTGCGAGATCGCTCGAGCAACTGCAGGATCCCATGGCTGAGTTACCGATGAGCACCGAGCGCAAATATCTGCAGGGTCAGGTGGTCATTGTCGGCTACGGGGTGATTGGCAAAACATTGGCAGATGCCTTATTGCGCAGACAGATTCCCTTCGTCATCGCCGAGCAGAACCGCGAAACTGTGGCAAAGCTTCGAGAAGCGGGTATTGCGGCTGTTTATGGCGACGCCGTTGAACCTGCTGTTCTTATTCAGGCCCATGTTGCCGAAGCGTCTCTCTTGGTCATTACGGCTAATGATCCTGTGGCCATAGGCAAAATGGTCGAGACGGCGCGAGCCCTGAACCCCGAAATTGGCATCATGGTTGATGCCGAAGATCTTTCAACCGCCCAGATTCTCGAGGGTGCGCAACTGGGCCAGGTGTTCTTTTCTGACCGACTGGTCGCCGAGGCGATGCTGAAGTCAATCGAGGGTCGTTATTCAGACCACATGACCTAAGTCAGGCTGTCTCAAAACGCACCAGTGACTTGTAGGCGTGCCATGTAGCATGACCAGCGATTGGCGCGGTATAGATCAGGCCTAAAAATCCGGTCAGAAAGCCGACGGTGATCAGCGTCACGAGAATAACGGCCCAAACAACCATTGGCCCCGGGTTCTTGGCAACGACGGCCAAACTGGTTAGTGCGGCAGTGATCGCATCCGTTTTTCGGTCATACATGAGCGGCACGGAAACTACGCTGATCGCAAATATAAAGGTTGCGAACACCAGGCCAATACCAAAGTAAATCACGATGAACTCGATGTTTTCCAGAGACACGATGGCGCGGGCAAAGTCGGCCATTTCGGGTAACCCGGTGTTGTAGAAAACCGCGAAGATCACGGCGGACGCGCGCGCCCAGATCAAGGCAACAATCGTACAGACCAGCGCAAACAGCGCCAGGTTAGAAATGTTTGGCCGCCAGCATGTCAGAGATTTCCGCAGATCTGGCGGTTCGCTTTTTTCCAGGTCATTAGAGAGATCGTAAAGCCCAATGGCTAGAATGGGGCCGAGCAACATGAACGCACTGGCCGCGGCAAGCGTTAGCCCATAGGAGGTGCCATTGAAAAAGGCGATTGTCCAACCCATCAGCGCATAACAAACCCCATAAAAGAGGCTGGCAAACTGGGCGCGACATAAATCTCTGAACCCGTCCTTGAGCCACAAAAAAGGGGCGCCTAGCGAAACCTGCCGGGGTGAAAGAGACATTTCTTGGGGCTCTGCTTGAGGGGAGGATGCGTCTGACATGGTAATGCCTTTGTTGAAAACCACACAGTCATAGTAGGATGCTTCCTATCATTTGTCTAGGACAAATAACATTAATCCCAAAAATTTGTCCTGGACATCCCGGTTTTTAAGTCCTACTATTTCAGTAGGGTATATGCCCGTCTTTTTCAAGGGGAGTTCGCCATGAGTCACGCGCACCATAGTCTTGAGGATTTATTTGCTCAGCTCGGTCTGAGGAATGATCCGGAGTCGGTTGAGCAGTTTATTGCCCAGCATCGCCCGTTGCCCAATGAGGTTGCGCTTTATCGGGCAACAATCTGGAGCCCATCGCAGCGTGCCTTCCTGAAAGAGGAGATCATCGGCGATGGTGAATGGGCGCTCGCGATTGATGAACTCAACAGACGTCTGCACTAACTATGCGTTTTCCCGGCAGAAAGCTCGCTGTGCCAAGACCCGAGCCCCCCGGGGTGGAAACGCACATCCTTAAATCCCTGGCACGGTGGTTCCTCTGGGGGTCGCTATTCATCGTGGAGCCATCAATCTTTGCGCGATTATTTGACTGGAATAGCCGAATCATTGATGTCGAACTAACGTTGACCAGTATCGACATCGGTGTGATCGCGGTGCTGATTCTCTACTGGACCATACTATTTACCGTTGGCATCGGTGCAGCAATCATCAAGGTGATGAAAGGGCATGTGTACTTGGCCGACTCGTATCCGCTGCAGGATTCGGAGAGACCGCATGGGTAATTAGGGTTGAATCGGTATCAGGGTTCACGTTTTTGTAATGGATATTCGGGAGGAAACACAATGCGTTCGATGATATGGATCGTCTGGCCGGCTTTTGTGGCTGCAGCGATTGCTGAATTCTGTTTTTTTGCATTGGTCGACCCGCAAGAGCTGTATTGGATGGGATTACCCGTAAAGCTTTCGGTCAGTGCAACCTACTCACTGGGTTTTTTGTTCTTCTGGCTTATCTGCGCAGGGTCTAGTGTGCTGACATATTGGATGCTGCCGCCCCGCATGCGCCTTGCGCTTGCGCAAAAGCCGGCGCTTCCAGACATTGAAGACTGAAGCTGATTTGTGCCAAATTCCGACAAGATCAAAACTAGCCCTGAAGATGGACTAGCAGTCCCTGCAGGTCGTTGGACGCGCTTAACGCGACTCGGTTGGATGGCGTCGACCGTAGCCGGTGGCATGCTGGCGGAGGGTGCACGACACCTCGCCAAAGGGAATGTACCCACACTGTCGGATATGTTGTTGACCCCCGCGAATGCACGCCGTGTCGCGAACGAGTTGTCCCGGCTTCGTGGCGCCGCAATGAAGGTCGGCCAGCTTTTGTCCATGGATGCTGGCGATTTGATCCCGCCGGTACTTGCGGACATGCTGTCTCGGTTGCGCAATGATGCCGTTTCGATGCCAATGAGTCAGTTGGTTCTCGTCCTGGAACGGGAGTGGGGTAAAGACTGGAGTCGCCATTTTGACCGGTTCTCCTTCACGCCGGCAGCCGCAGCCTCCATCGGACAAGTGCATCATGCGGTGACCACCGACGGTCTAGAACTGGCAATTAAGGTGCAATATCCCGGCGTCAAAGCGAGTATTGATAGCGATGTCGATAATGTCGCAGCGCTCTTGAGGGTTTCCGGGCTGTTGCCGTCTTCGGTCGAGCTAACGGATATTTTAGAAGAGGCAAAAGCACAGCTGCATGCAGAGGCAGATTATCAACAAGAGCAGTACTGGTTGGCGTGCTACAGCGATCGTCTTGGTAAAGCCACCGATTTCATCATACCTAAACCCCATTCATCGCTCACCACACCCCACGTTCTGGCCATGACCTGGGTCGATGGTGATCCCATCGAGTCCTTGGTCAATGATGCTGATGATTTAAGAAATCGTGTGGCCGAA
>VEQD01000011.1 GCA_018883385.1 Rhodocyclaceae bacterium
GCAACTTCTGACCGTCGGACCGTACGCGCTTTAAAACCTCCAGGCCATCCATTTTGGGAAGACCCAAGTCCAGAACGACAGCGCTAAAGGGTTCGTGGCGCAGAATCTGCCAGGCCGCCTCACCATCCTTCACCCACTCGGGTTGAAACCCGGCCTGACGCAAACCGGTCTGGAGGCCCTCACCCAGCATGGGGTCATCTTCGACGATCAGAATACGCACCTTGTTCTCCTGCTACTTGAAGCGATGAAGTGTTCAGTATGCCCGAACGCGTAACTCAGGGCAGCAATGCCGGCAAACGGCTGCTCAACAGCGCCCAAAGAAAAAGTCCCAGACCCACTAATAGAAGCACACCAACAATCCACTGTGGATAGCGTATGGCATCGAGCAGATTGCCTTGTTTGCAGCCATGAACCATTGAACGGACCAGGTTCTCACGATGTAGAACACTCGATACGAGGACACCACCGATGTGAATAGCAATGACCAGAATCAGGACATTCACGATCCCCTCATGCAGTTCGCCAAACCAGTCGCCATAGTCACTAAAACTCGCCCATCCCGTCAGCACCGCCAACAGACCTAGACCGATCATGCCGATGATCGCCCACGCACCCGCCGGATTGTGACCCACGTAGTGGTGTGGATGCCGCGTTAGAAGACTACTCAGATAGCGCATCGTCTGTTTTGGGCCCTGCACAAAATCACTAAAGCGCGCATAGCGGGTACCCACCACGCCCCAGAACAGGCGGAAGAGCAATAGCATGCCAAAGGTGTATCCGGCCGTCACATGCCACACCTGCCAGCGTTCAGACTCACTGGTCAAATAAGCAATCACAAAGCAGAGCACGAGCGACCAGTGAAATATCCGGGTGGGAATATCCCAGACCAGAATGCGTCCATGCACTGCATCAGACTGCGCATTCAATCCTACTGAAGTGTTCGCGGTATTAATCGCCATGTCGCCAACCTGCGGGGGCTTTCAAGGTGCGCTCGGAAAAATCGCCCTTGTCTGCCTGTGTGTGACATCCAGCGCAGTTGCTAAAAGCCAGCCCCTTTGGCGGTTTCGTGCCATGTTCTTTGATGAACCAGCGGGTTTGGGTCATTCGCGCCGTGGGCTCAGCTGGTGCACTTTTCTCTTTTGAGGAAGCATTCGCCACCAAGTACGACAGGATGGCGCGGTTGGTCGCCGCATCAACGCTGGCATCCGACCCATAATGTTGCTGTAGGTTGCGCATCTGCGTCTCCCATCCTGCTGACGTCAACCGTTGTGGCGGATAGGGCACGTGGCAACTACCGCATTCCTCTGCGTAATTTGCCGGGTAAGGTCCGTACTGGTGCTTATCGCCCGCGTGCGCAATACTTTCTGTGGAAAGTATTGCCAGACCCATCATCCAGCCAATGGATTTCATCACATTCATCATCATTTCACCGTTATCAGATAAGTCAGTAAGTTGCCTTTTTCTTCAGGCGTGCACTCACGTTTGAGCACATCATTACAGTTGCGCTTGAACCATTTGTTGACCTTGGCCGCGTCGCTAAAACGTTCCGGATTGGCACTGGGCGACATGGGTTGAATCAGCTTGCCCGTGACCACGTGTTTACCGATCGCAGCAGGATTATCGGTATGACAACTTGCACAACTCCAATCGCCGCCGTGCTTGTTCCTGTAAAAACGCTCTCCCGCGGCTACCGAAAATCCCTTGAAGCCCGGATTTTGGGATTTGGCTGCCTGCTGGTACTCGTCCAGAAAAAACTGGGGCGTCTCCGCCCGAGAAAATCCCGAATTGCCCAACAGCAAGGCCAATGCTGAAAACCGAAGCAGGCAAAAAAATAAGGTTCGATGCATAATTTCTCTCCAGAACGTGTTTTACATTTTGCCGATCTGTCATTACCGGAAGCTTAAGTTAACCATTTCTCGTATAGGGATACCTTCCATGATGCATCCTATGCATACTGTCTGGCGGCCGTTGCTGCTTCTGTCTCTGGCATTTGCCGCCAGCCTCGCCACTGTGAGCCAAGCGGAGACAGCCGATCGATTGCCCACGGTTCAGAACGTTGACCTTCAACGATACAGTGGACGGTGGTATGAAATCTCACGTCTACCGATGTGGTTTGAACGCAAGTGCCTGGATAACATCACTGCGACATACACCGTCAGAAGCGATAATCGTATCGATGTCGTCAATAGCTGTCGCACCGAAGATGGTCAGATCAAGGCCCGAGGCATCGCCGAAATTCCGGATCGCCAGCACCCCGGGCAACTGCGGGTTCGTTTTGCACCTGACTGGATGGCATGGCTTCCAGTGGTCTGGGGCGACTACTGGATCATTGATCTCGACCCGGAATATCGCTGGGTCATGGTCGGCGCACCCAGTCGCGGCTACCTCTGGATTCTCGCCCGTACCCCCGCCCTGGATGAGGCAAAGATAACCCAATTAAAGAGCAAGGCGACGGGCTTGGGTTTTGACGTGACGCCGATGATCAACGTGACCAATTCGGCTGAATAGGATTACAGCGACGCCAGCTGTGTCAGGCGCACTTGGGCCCAGTCACGAATCGCTGCACGTTCTTTCTCGTCCATTCTGTCGAGGTTTTTGTAAGCCATCGCCATGCGCGGATTCGACCGGAGCAGGTGGTCGTGACGCATCAGGAAATCCCAGTAGAGGGTTGTAAAGGCGCAGGCTTGAGCACCGGTTCGCAGCTCCGGTCGATAAACGCACTGCTTACAGTAATTGCTCATCCTTTTGATGTAGGCGCCAGAGGCAATATAGGGTTTGCTGGTCATGCGGCCACCGAGAGCAAAAAGAGCCATGCCCAGGGTGTTGGGCTCTTCAACCCAGGCGAGCGCATCGACATACACCGCCAGGTACCAGTCGGCAACAGCGCGAGGATTGATTCCAGCCAACAGGGCAAAGTTGCCCGTTACCATCAGTCGCTGGATGTGATGGGCGTAACCCTGTTGCAGGGTCTGCGAAATCGCCGCGTTGAGGCATGCGGCTTTGGTTTCTCCCGTCCAGAACCACTTCGGCAAAGGGTGCGATGCGCTGAGCGCATTCGTTAACGGCCATGCCGTGACATATCGCCAGTAAATACCGCGCACGAACTCACGCCAACCCAGAATCTGTCGGATGAATCCTTCGACGGCTGACAATGGCGCTGTACCCCTCGCTAGCGCATCCTCGGCTGCTGAAATCACCTCGCGCGGGTCAAGGAGCTTGAGATTCATTGCGGCAGAAATCAACGAATGCCAGAGAAAGGGTTCGTCGCGCCACATCGCATCCTGCCACCGCCCAAAAGCTGGCAAGCGATGTACGACAAAATCGGCCAAGGCTAAGCGTGCTTCCTGCTCGGTGACTGGCCACGCAAAATCCGATAGCGATCCGGGATGCTCCGGGAAAAACTTTTCGACATCCGCCATCACCGCACGGGTAATGCCATCCGGTACAAATCGTTGTGGTGGCGGAACAGCGGGTGGTCCGCTTGCGCCAAACCCAGAACGGTTTTCGGCATCAAAATTCCATTGTCCGCCGACCGGCTGATCCTCATCCATCAGCACACCGGTTCGTCGCCGCATCCAGCGGTAGAAAAATTCCATCCTGAGACTTTGAGCAGCCTTGCCCTGTTGCGCCCCCCGATTTGCCCAGTGTTCAAAATCCTCCAGGCTACACAAAAAATGTGGATCAGGATAAACATCTATTGGGCGACCAATCTGTTTCCCACAAGCAGCAAGCGCGCTGGAGACGCGTGCATCGCCGGCTTCGAGCATACCGATGCAATCGATGTCTGGATGCTGACTCACGAAAGCATCGACTGCCGCCCCTAGCGTCTTGAATTTATGAGCGCCGATGCGGAGATACGTCAAATCACAGCGTGTCTGCCAACGTTCGGCAAAGTGGCGCATCGCCGAAAAGAACAAGGTGATTCTGGCTTTATGGCTCCAGACGTGCGTCGCTTCTTCAGGGGCCTCCACCATCAGCACATAGTCGCCCTGCTGCGCGAGGGATAGCAACGGGTGGGGATCGGGGTGCAATTGATCCCCCAGCACCAGAAACAGCCTAGGCCCCCGGTGCGCCATATGCATCAATCTTTCCGGAGAGCCCGGTAATCGCCGTCATGGAAGACAAGCGGCGCTGGCGATGGATCGGCGGCAAAACGCAACACTCTGCCGACGTAAAGGCGATGGTCGCCACCATCGAGTTTCTGAGAATTCTCGACTTCGAACCAGGCGCTACAACCGGCCAGCAAGGGCACACCACTGAGACCGGGTGCCCACGACACTGCCTCAAAAGGGCGATCCAGGGATGAGGCAAACAGATTCGACACATCGATCTGATCAGCGGAAAGAACATTGACCGCGTAGGTGGAAGTCGTGTCAAACGTCATTAGATGGCGGGATGTCAGCTGTAAACTCCACACAATCAAGGGGGGCTCCAGTGACACCGTATTGAAAGAGCTCACGGTTAATCCGATCGCCAGCCCATCGGCGTCCAACGCGGTTAACACAGCCACGCCCGTTGGAAATCGCCCCAATGCCAGGCGCAGATCGCGTTGGGCATCACCGGTGGGCTCAGCCTGCTCGAAGGGAAATGGTTCCGGGTTAGCGATCATCGAAGAATCAGTGCAAAATTCAAGGCGCAACGCCTGCCTCGCCAGCATGCGTTAGGATGGGCGCTGATTATACCGCCACCCCACAACCACTTGGCCCCAGCACCATGACGCCCTCTGGCAACACCACCGCAATCGCTCAAGCCAAGTTCCCTGTCACCCTGGTGCGCTGGCAAAAGAAACATGGTCGCCATGATTTGCCTTGGCAGCAAACGAATGACCCCTACCGGGTCTGGCTCTCGGAAATCATGCTGCAACAAACGCAAGTGCAAACCGTGATCCCGTATTACAGCCGTTTTCTTGAGGCGTTCCCGACGGTTGCCGCACTCGCCGCTGCACCATTGGAAAACGTGCTGACCCTCTGGGCAGGGCTTGGCTACTATGCGCGAGCGCGCAATCTGCATGCCTGTGCCCGCAAGGTTGTTGCCGAATTTGCCGGGCAATTCCCGGCCGATGCTGATACGCTCGCTAAGCTACCCGGCATCGGTCGGTCTACTGCCGCAGCCATTAGTGTCTTCGCCTTCGGCCAGCGCGCAGCCATTCTGGACGGCAACGTCAAGCGCGTTTTCTGCCGCGTCTTTGGCGTCGAAGGGGTGCCAACCACGACTGCTGTCGATAAATCACTTTGGCTGCTTGCCGAATCCCTATTGCCCAAGAAAGATGTCGCGGCCTATACACAAGGTCTCATGGATCTCGGTGCGACGTGCTGCACGCGCAGCAATGCCCGCTGCAACGTGTGCCCCATGCAGCCCTTCTGTGACGCATTCCACACGGATCGCGTGAACGAGCTACCCCATCGCAAACCCAAAACCAAACTCCCAATTCGTACGGCGCACGTTTGGCTGATCCGGAACAAAGATCATGTGTGGCTAGAACGTCGACAGGCCTGCGGTATCTGGGGGGGGCTCTTGAGCCTGCCCGATGCCGAATCGGTACGCCTGCCCGCTAAAGCAACGACACTGCCGGGCAAAGCCATCCGCCATAAATTTACCCATTTCGAACTTCAGGCAGAGGTGAGTCGTTACGAGGTGCAAACTGCACCATCGGCGCTCAATCGACATCGTGAATTGGCGGCGTATCCGTTAAGCGAGGTTGAAGAACTTGCGCTGCCGACGCCATGGCGGAAATTGCTTATGGCTGAACTGCATCCGGCACCCTGAGCCAGGCGACGATCAAGCCATTCAGGGTGCCAAATAGTAAAGCCGCACCGATAAAAACAGGCGCCAAAACCCAGACTCCTGGACTTGGCACCAGCCATAGCCGAACGATCAGCAACTGCGTCAACATGTGTGCAAGTGCCGCGAGTAGGGATAGCGTGATGGGTCCAAACCAGGCAGGTAAGTGTCGTACCAGCGGTAGTGCTAGGTAGAGCACCAGCAATGAGGCGATTGCACCACCCAGGGACAGCACAAAACCGGGCGCCAGGAACTGGCCGACCAACAGACTGACGGCAAAGACACGCAGTATGGTCACCCAGGCAGCAGTCACCCAGTCATAACGCAACAGCACAAGCAAGGTGATGATGTTGGCTAATCCCGGCTTCACACCCGGCAATGGGCTCGGCACAGCCGACTCAACCAAGGCGATGGCGATGGCCGCTGCTGTCAGCCGTGCAATGCGGTGGTCGTCAGGTGTCAGCGTGAGTTGGCGCATCGGTGATCTTTAGTACGCCATAGATTCATATGCCGGCTGCCCGCCGGTTAATGACAGACTGACGTGGTTGGGGGCACATAGGGCCATCTCGCCCGGTCTCGTCAGCCATCCCTGCTTCACACAATACTGCCGCGGTCCCGGATCGCTCACAACACGGGCGCGTCCGGATTCGATGCGGATCACCGTGGCGCCCAGCGCCCCATCGATCGAGACGGTTCGATCTTCATTCAGCGCATACGCTGCCACCAGAATGCCGTCGCGTCTGACTTGCGCCTGCGCCGCCGGACCCGACTGCCAAAGTGATATTGATAACGCCAACCAGCCAGCAAACCCGGCCAGTAGCACGAGGACATCACCGGGACGCAGTAGGTGTTTAAGCGGACGCTGCAGGAACCAGTTCACGGTGACGCACCAGCACATCGGGCCGGTCGGCAAACTGCGTGGCCAGCCATTCAGTCATCCAGACCGAACGATGTTGACCACCAGTACAACCAATTGCCACGGTCAAATACGAGCGATTGTCATGCCCATATTTTGGCAACCAGGTTTTTACGAAGCGGGCAATCTCATCCCGCAGTTGAATGGCGTCTGGTTGTGATTCGAGAAACGCAGCAACAGGGGCATCCTTGCCAGTGAGCGGTCGTAGCAATGGGTCATAGTGCGGATTTGGCAAGCAGCGCACGTCAAACATAAGATCGGCATCGCGCGGAACGCCGTGTTTGAAGCCAAAAGATTCAAAGACCAACGTCAGACCATCCTGACTATCGACCTTGAGGAAATCACGAATCCAAGTCCGCAAGACTGCAGGCTTCAAATGGCTACTATCAAGACGATGTCCCATATCGGCCACGGGCTCCAGTAACATGCGCTCATGACGCAGCGCTTCGGCAAGCGTCATGGTGTCGCTGGTCAG
The DNA here is from genome assembly GCA_018883385.1 of Rhodocyclaceae bacterium. GTDB lineage: Bacteria > Pseudomonadota > Gammaproteobacteria > Burkholderiales > Rhodocyclaceae > Fluviibacter. The sequence goes on from VEQD01000011.1 coordinate 7,173, forward strand.
CGGATGCGCACGGCGCGTTTCCGAAAAACGCTGAATCAGGGTTTCGTCATCGGCATCAAGAAACAAGACACTCACCCGCGCATCGCGTCGTAAGTCTTCCAAGGCCTTCGGCAGGGCCTCAAGTGAGGGGCCACTACGCACATCGACAGCCACGCCAATCCTGGTATACCCATCCTGGCGCAAGTGCCCAACCAGGACTGGCAGCATATCCGCTGGCAGGTTGTCGACACAGTAATACCCCGCATCCTCGAGCACGGCGAGCGCAATCGATTTTCCGGAGCCGGAGAGGCCGCTAATCACGACAAGTTCCATGGTGGGTTCAGTATAGCTGGGGAATGCGCCATAATGGTGACGAAACCTTTATAGAGGCTTGGCCTCAGGTGCCCCATGAAACTGCTCGACCTGCCTTTCCTTGCCGATATCACCGCCATCCGCCGCGATATCCACGCCCACCCCGAGTTAGCCTTCGAAGAGGCCAGAACGGCTGACGTCGTTGCGCGGACGCTCGAAGGATACGGCGTCGCGGTGCATCGTGGTTTGGCGGGCACGGGCGTTATCGGCGTTATCAAGGGCACCCAAGGCGACAGCCCACGCATGGTCGGGCTTCGCGCCGATATGGATGCCCTGCCCATGCCGGAACTCAACGAATTTCCGCACCGATCCCGACATGCCGGCAAGATGCACGCCTGCGGCCATGATGGTCATACGGCGATGCTACTTGGGGCTGCGTGCTACCTCGCCGAGCACCGCGATTTTGATGGCACCGTGGTGCTAATTTTCCAACCTGCCGAAGAAGGCGAGGGCGGCGCACGCGTCATGATCGAGCAGGGACTATTCGATCAGTTTCCGGTGGAGGCGGTTTTTGGGCTGCACAATTGGCCTGGCCTGCCAGTCGGCCAGATGGCCATCATGCCCGGCCCAGTGATGGCGGGCACTTGTGGCCTCGAAATCCTGATTCGCGGCCACGGCTGCCATGCCGCCATGCCGCACCAGGGTATCGATACCATCCTGGTTGGTACGCAGGTCGTTCAGGCCTTGCAGAGTGTGGTTTCGCGTAACTTACACCCCTGTGATGCCGGCGTCGTTTCGGTCACGCAATTTCATGCGGGCGATGCCTGGAATGTGATTCCGGAAGATGCCGTCTTGCGCGGTACCATCCGCACCTTTAAGCCCGAGGTACAACAACTCATCGAAAAACGCATTCAAGAAATTTGCACCGGCATCGCCGCCACTTTTGGCGTACAGATCGATGTGCGTTTCGAACAGCGTTACCCGCCGACGGTCAACAGCGCTCATGAGTCACATTTTTGTCAGCATGTCGCTGCGCAGCTCCTGGGCGCGGATCACGTGATCAAGGATGCGCTGCCCTCGATGGGCGCCGAAGACTTTGCTTATATGTTGCTGGAAAAACCTGGTTGCTATGTCTGGCTAGGCAACGGCCCGGGTGAGGGTGGCTGCACGCTGCACAACCCGCACTACGACTTCAACGATGACATCACGGCCATCGGCATCAGCTACTGGGTCAAACTGGCGCACGACTTTTTAGCCAAATAGCCTAGTGCATTAAAAACGCTCAGTAGCTGGCTGTTCGCAAGTCAGCCGTAGAGACTGATACGCGCTGCTGTTTCTGCATGAACTCGAGTAGAACAAAGCTGCGTTGCTCGCCGTCAGCGATTTCAAAGACCCCTTCCAATCCGACCAGGGGCCCGCTCACGACTTGGACAGCATCACCGGCGGCAAAAAGCGTTTCTTTGATTTCCTGCGTCCGCGCTCGAATCGCCTCAATGACCGGATCCGGCACCGCCGCATAGGTCTGACCAAAGCGCACCATACCGGCAACCCCCAAGGTTGACCGAATTGGCCCCCAATTGTCGTTACCTTCTTCCAGATGTAGAAACAGATAACGTGGAAAAAGCGGCTCCAGTCTCTTGAGCAACTTTCCACGCTGCAATCGTTCCACCTCGATCAACGGTAGGTAGGTCTCATAACCCTGGCGCAATAGGTTTTCCAGCGCCCGCGCTTCGTTGCGGGGTTTGCTTTGAACCAGATACCAGGTGCGCGCCATAGTGATGCATTTTAACCATACTCACTTTTGCCCTTCCAACCCATTGATTTGCTTGACGCAAACCGCTTCGACCCGTATTGTTTCGGCTTGGCAAGCTTGCCACGCGCCGATTTGAGCTCCTCAGCTTGCGGGCGCGCTTACAAATACTGCTAAAGCGATGGGATGCCAAACACCCGCCGCTGCAGCCCCGCTGACCGGCGGGTTTGTTTTTAAGAAGACGTTGGTTATGACCGCACCCAAAGCACAGCTTCAGCCTGATCGCACCGAAGAGATTCTGTCCCACCTGAAAGAGCGCGTCCTCGTGCTCGATGGCGCTATGGGCACGATGATCCAGAAGCATGGCCTCACCGAAGCTGATTTTCGCGGTGATCGTTTTGCCGATCATGGGCATGATCTTAAAGGCAACAACGATCTATTGCTGCTGACCCGCCCGGACATTATTCAAGGCATACACGAGCAATATCTGGCGGCAGGTGCCGACATCATTGAGACGAACACCTTCAATGCCACGCGTCTTTCGCAGTCTGATTACAAACTGGATGAGATCGTTTACGAGCTCAACGTCGCGGGTGCCGCACTCGCCCGCGCCGCCTGCGATAAATACACCACCCAGAACCCGGCCAAGCCGCGCCTGGTTGCTGGCGTCATCGGCCCGACGTCGCGCACCGCATCGATTTCGCCGGACGTCAATGACCCAGGTGCCCGTAACGTCACCTTCGACGAGCTGGTCACCAACTACGTCGAAGCTGCCAATGGCCTCATCGACGGCGGCGCCGATATCCTTCTGATCGAAACCGTCTTCGACACGCTTAATGCCAAAGCAGCCGTTGTGGCGGTCGAACAGGTCTTTGCCCATCGCGGTCGCCGCTGGCCTGTGATGATCTCCGGCACCATTACCGATGCCTCCGGTCGCACGCTCTCCGGCCAAACTGCTGAGGCCTTCTGGATTTCGCTGGCACATGCTCGGCCGATCTCCATGGGTTTGAACTGTGCGCTGGGTGCCAAAGAGTTGCGCCCGCACGTTGAAACGCTGTCGCGTATCTGCCCAACGTATATTTCTGCGCACCCAAACGCCGGCCTGCCCAATGCTTTTGGTGGTTACGATGAAACACCGGAGATGTTGGCTGAAGACATCCGCGAATGGGCTGTCCATGGCTTGGTGAATATCGTCGGTGGCTGTTGCGGTACGACGCCGGATCATATCCGTGCCATTGCCCATGCCGTTGCAGACGTCAAGCCACGCCACCCAGCTAAAGTTCTCCACCGCCTGCGTCTCTCAGGCCTAGAGCCTTGCGAAATCAGCCCCGAGTCTTTCTTTGTCAATGTCGGCGAGCGCACCAACGTGACTGGCTCACGGGCTTTCGCCAAGATGATTCTCGAAAGCCGCTTCGACGACGCGCTCGCCGTCGCGCGCCAGCAAGTTGAGAACGGTGCCCAGATCATCGATATCAACATGGATGAGGCGATGCTCGATTCGGAAGCGGCCATGGTGCGCTTCCTGAAATTGATCGCTTCTGAACCCGATATCTCGCGCGTGCCGATTATGATCGACTCGTCGAAGTGGTCAGTCATTGAAGCAGGTCTCAAGTGTATTCAGGGCAAGGGGATCGTGAATTCGATCTCGATGAAAGAGGGTGAAGCCGAGTTCCTGCGCCAAGCAGGTTTGGCCCGTCAGTACGGCGCTGCCGTCATCGTCATGGCCTTCGATGAAAAGGGCCAGGCCGATACCTTCCAACGCAAAGTCGAGATTTGCGAGCGCGCCTACAAGCTGCTGGTTACCAACGGCTTCCCGCCCGAAGACATTATTTTTGACCCGAACATCTTTGCCATTGCCACGGGCATTCCCGAGCACGATGGTTACGCCGTCGACTTTATCGAGGCCGTGCGCTGGATCAAAGCACACCTGCCACATGCGAGCATTTCCGGTGGTGTCTCTAACGTGTCTTTCTCGTTCCGTGGCAACGACCCGGTTCGCGAGGCGATTCATACCGTCTTTCTCTACCACGCCATTCAGGCGGGTATGACCATGGGCATTGTCAACGCCGGCCAGCTGGGTGTTTACGATGAAATTGAACCCGAGCTCCGCGCAAAAGTAGAAGATGTTGTTTTGAACAAACATGCCGGTGCCGGTGATGCGCTGGTTGAATTTGCCCAAAATGTGAAGGGCACCGCCAAAGAGCGCGTCGAAGACCTGGCTTGGCGCAGCTGGCCCGTCGCAGACCGCCTAAGCCACGCGATGGTGAAGGGCATTACCGATTACGTGGTGGCCGATACCGAAGCGTGCCGTGCCGAGCTCGCCGCAGCCGGCCAACCACCGCTGGCCGTGATTGAGGGCCCGCTGATGGCCGGGATGAACACCGTTGGCGACCTGTTTGGCGCCGGCAAGATGTTCCTGCCGCAAGTGGTGAAGTCTGCGCGCGTCATGAAGCAGGCCGTAGCGCATCTGGTGCCCTTTATCGAAGAAGAAAAAGCCCGCACGGGTGCTGCCGCAAAAGGCAAACTGATCATCGCTACCGTCAAGGGTGATGTCCATGACATTGGCAAGAACATTGTGGCGGTGGTTCTGGGTTGTAACGGCTATGAAGTCGTCGATCTCGGTGTCATGGTGCCTTGTGAACAAATTCTCAAGGCGGCACGTGAACACGATGCGCAAGTCATTGGTCTCTCCGGCCTGATTACGCCATCGCTGGAAGAGATGACGCACATCGCCAGCGAGATGACGCGGCAGGGTTTCGAAGTGCCGCTGATGATCGGCGGCGCCACCACCAGCCGCGCCCACACAGCCATCAAGATTGCGCCTAATTACGTGCATCCGGTTGTTTATGTGCCCGATGCCTCGCGCGCCGTGGGCGTCGTCTCGAATCTGCTGTCGTCTGATGCCGCCAAAGTACAAGCATACAAAGATGAACTAAACGCTGACTACGAAAAAGTCCGCCAGCAGCACGCCAACAAGAAAGGGGTCGCACTCGTCTCTGCAGAAGCAGCCCGAGCCAATGCCTTTGATGCTTTCAACGGTGAGTTTGCCGACTATCAACCGGTCGCCCCCCGACAAACCGGTGTTCACGTCATTGAACCTGATCTCGCCGAATTGGTGCCTTATATCGACTGGAGCCCCTTCTTCCAGACCTGGGATCTGACCGGATCTTTCCCGGCCATTCTGGAGGATGCCGTGGTCGGCGAAACCGCCCGTCAGGTCTACGCCGACGCTCAGGAAATGCTAACGCAACTGGTCGCCGAAAAATGGCTGAAAGCACGCGGTGTGTTTGGCCTCTTCCCGGCCAACCGCGTGGGCGATGACATCGAAATCTATACCGATGAGGCGCGTCAGCATACGGGGATGATTTGGCACAATCTGCGCCAACAGCAAGCGCGCCCGGCGGACAAACCCAACTGGTGCCTGGCCGACTTCGTTGCCGAGAAAAAACCGACAGGCACCACGCCAGACTGGATTGGTGGCTTTGCCGTGTCGTGCGGGGAAGGGATCGAACCACACCTGAAGCGCTTTGAAGCAGCCCACGATGATTACCGTGCCATCATGCTCAAATCACTGGCTGATCGCCTGGCCGAAGCCTTTGCCGAGTGGCTGCACCGTGAAGTGCGCATGAAATACTGGGGCTATGCGGCGGACGAAACGCTGGATAACGCCGCACTGATCAAGGAATCCTATCGCGGGATCCGCCCCGCACCCGGCTATCCCGCTTGCCCGGATCATCTGGCCAAACGAGGTCTATTTGATCTGCTCGACGTGCCCAAACTGACCGGCATGACACTCACCGAATCCTGTGCCATGTGGCCAGCCGCATCGGTTTCCGGCTTTTATCTGGCCCACCCGGCAGCAAAATACTTCGCAGTCAGCAAAATTGATACCGATCAGCTGGAAGACTGGGCGCGTCGTTGCGGTTTATCGGTCGAAGAAGCCAAACGCTGGCTGGCGCCAATTCTTTAACGCAGGGCAACACGCCAAGAAAAAGCCACCAGTCGGTGGCTTTTTCGATTGCTCTGACAGGGCCACTTATTTAGCAAAGTCTTTCGGTGCCTCCCAGGTTATTGCCTTCTTCTCACGCATCGCTTGCGACAAGGCCTTAATAAAGGGTTGTGCACGTACGGCAAGACCAATCAATTCGTGCGGTTCAATTCCGACATCCGGGATCGGCAGTTCTTCACGGCGTTCGCGCCCTTCCTTCAAACGTCGCTCGTGCTCAACCAGCTGATGGAGGTGCGTCAACGCTGTCGGCATCTCATCAACGGTAATCACCCCACGTTGTGTCGGTGATTTACCAATCACGGTTAGCAAGGCGCGCGCCACATCGTCAAACATCAACAAATTGGCAGTTGCCTGCGAAGAAAAACGGACCAGCATGAAACCTCCTTGTGGGCTACGCACCCGAACTGTTCAGCTCCTTTATAATACGCCACAGCCCGACATTGAATAAAAAAACAGCGAGTTAACGCCATGCACATTCTTGAACCACTCTTTGAGCAGAACCGCATCTGGTCCGAACAGATGCAAAACGAAAATCCCGAGTTCTTCAGGCAACTTGCCAAGCTCAAGAATCCTGAATATCTATGGATCGGTTGCTCGGATTCTCGCGTCCCGGCCAACCAGATTATGGGACTTCAACCGGGTGAGGTCTTTGTTCATCGCAACATCGCCAACGTGGTCGTACATAGTGACCTCAATTGCCTATCAGTGGTTCAGTATGCCGTCCAGGTACTGCGCGTGAAACATATTCTGGTCGTGGGCCATTATGGTTGCGCTGGCGTTAAGGCCGCGCTTGATGGTTTACGCATTGGTCTGGTCGATAACTGGTTACGCCATATTCACGATGTGCGTCAGAAACATCAGGTGATCCTAGATAACACGCCAGAAGAGGAGCGCCATAACCGCCTCTGCGAACTCAATGTTATCGAACAGGCATTGAACCTTGCACAATCGACCGTGCTCTACGACGCCTGGGCGCGTGGCCAGGAAGTCTCGGTGCATGGTCTGGTCTATGGCCTGCAAGATGGCATTGTGCGCAACCTCAATATCTCCATTCACAGCTTCAACGCGATCTGCCCGGCCTACAACGACGCACTAAGCGTGTACAGCACCCAGGCCTGACCCATGGCGTTGCCACCTTCGACTGGCCTGCGCAAAACAGTGCTGGCTGGTGCCATCGGCAACGCCATCGAGTTCTATGACTTTATTGTCTATGCCTACCTGGCAGGCTATTTTGCGGCGCACTTCTTTCCAACGCACGATCCGGTAGCCGCATTACTCGCTAGTTATGGCGCCTTTGCCACAGGCATGGTGATGCGACCTATCGGCGGTATTCTATTTGGGACCATTGGTGACCGCATCGGCCGCAAGGCCGCGTTACAGCTATCTGTTTTGCTGATCGCCGTGCCGACCCTGATGATTGGCCTGTTGCCTACTTATGCCACGATTGGCCTGTGGGCACCGGCATTGCTGATTCTGCTGCGCATGCTGCAGGGGCTTTCGATCGGCGGTGAATACTCATCGTCGATCGTATTTCTGATTGAGCATGCTCCAATAAATCGTCGCGGATTGATCGGTGGTTTTAGCCCTATGGGTGCTTTTGGTGGTCTGCTGCTGGGCACGGCGGCTAGTTTTCTGTGCACCGCTGTTTTGGGAAAAACCATCATGGCCGATTGGGGCTGGCGGGTTCCATTTCTGTCCAGCATCCTTTTGACAGGCATTGGTATCTGGGCGCGCCGCTCTCTTGGCCATGAGCTTATGCAAGGCAAGGACATAGTGCAATCACCTGTCCGCACGGCGTTTCGCTATTACTGGCGGCCCATGCTGGCGATCGCGCTGGCCAATACGGCAACTGGGATTGTCTCTTTTGTCGGGTTTATGTATGCCGTACCTTGGATGACCAAAGTGACCGGTATCAGCACCACGACGGCACTGGCGATCAACCTGCTGAGCCTTTTACTCGTCAGCCTATTGTCCGTGGGTGGCGGCTGGCTGGGCGACTGGTTCGGCAAGCTGAACATCACACGACTGGGTGTCTTGATCCTGCTGGCGGGTGCCTGGCCGGCATTCCTGCTGTTCGCCAGCGGGGAAGTTCCGCTCATGATTCTGGGGGGGCTCTTGCTAGCCATCGGACAAGGATTCTACCTGGGGCCACTTTCTGCCAGCATGGCGGCGTTATTGCCGCACAAAGTCCGGGTAACAGGTCTTTCATTTGGCTATAGCCTCGCTGTTGGTCTTTTCGGCGGGCTCGCACCGATGTTCACCGAATTTCTGATCGCACGATTCCAACTGACCATGGCACCGGCCATTGTGATCATGCTGGGCGCGCTGGTGTCACTCGTCACCCTGTGTTTGCATCCGCTCTGGCGACATCACCATGACCAACTGCCAGAGGACGAACCCGTCACTACCCCTGGAAAGCTCCAAACAAATGCGTATCGGCATTGATCTGGGCGGCACGAAAATTGAAGCGGCAGTGCTAGACGCAGCAGGTCATTTCCGTTTTCGCGAACGCGTCGCCACACCCCAAGGTGACTACTTGGCGACCTTGCAGACGATCCACCAACTGATCGAACGCGCCGAGATGGCACTCGACGAAACATGCGGCTTCGTGGGCATTGGTCATCCGGGTTCTGTCAATCCAGCAGATGGGTGCATTCGTAACGCCAATTCCACCTGTCTCAATGGTCAAAGCCTGCAGCGAGATCTGGAAGAAACCCTCCAAAGACCCGTGCGCCTGGCCAACGATGCGGACTGCCTGGCGCTATCGGAAGCCATGGATGGCGCAGCGTATGGATGTTCCTCTGTTTTTGCGGTGATCCTGGGCACCGGTGTGGGCGGCGGCTGGTTTATTCATGGGCATTTGCAGCAGGGCCCTAACGGACTCGCCGGCGAATGGGGTCACAACCCCTTAGCCATTAGCTCGCCTGACGAAATGCCGGGACCGACCTGTTACTGTGGCAAGCATGGCTGTATTGAGGCGTGGCTCTCAGGTCCTGGGCTGGTGGCCGACTTCCAACGCGAATCGCACGATCTTGCCATCACAGACGCCCTATCAGTGGTCAAACTCGCCGGGCAGGGCCATCAGGCAGCACAACAAACGCTGAATCGACATACCCAGCGTCTGGCGCGATCGCTGGCTCTCATCATCAATGCGGTCGACCCGGAAGCAATCGTTCTGGGCGGTGGGGTCGCGCAACGCCCAAATCTTATTGCCGACCTGCAAGCTGCGCTTGTCGCGCATCTGTTTCTGCCAGCGGGCACGCCACTTCGGACAAAATTATCGTTGCCGATGTTTGGCGATAGCTCCGGCGTCCGCGGCGCCGCCCGGCTGTTTTAGCATTCCAGCGGATCGACCTCGATGCCCCAGCGCACCCCGCCCGGCGCTGCGCCGCGCGTCATGCCACGGCCTGCGCTAATTTGCGGCAACCAATCATTGAGAAAATTCTGCAACGCAATCCGGCTAGGTGATTCAATCAACAACTGCGCACGCTCACGGCCGGCCAGTTTGACCATGCGCATCGGGACCGGATCATAAATAAAGACTTCCGGATGCAAATCGGCCGACACCAGGGACCGGATGCGTTTGAGGAATACTAGAACCGTATCTAACTGTTTGGCCTCGGCGCGCACAATGGCTTGTGACGCGTAGGGCGGGAAACCGGCACGCTGCCGTTCGGTCAGCTCTAACGCCAGGAATGCCGGCACATCGTGTCGTAGCAAACATTGGTAGAGCGGGTGTTCTGGATGTTCGGTCTGCACAATCACGTGCCCCGGATGTGCCGCACGGCCGGCCCGACCGGCCACTTGCATCAATTGGGCAAACAACCGTTCGGGGGCACGCCAGTCCGCAGCGAACAAACCCGCATCGGCACCGACAACGCAGACCCGGGTCAGCGCGGGAAAATCATGGCCTTTCGCCAGCATCTGGGTGCCCACCAGAATATCAACATCGCGCGACCGGATCTTTGCTTCCAACGCTTCCCATTGTTTACGCGTGGTCGCGACATCACGATCAACGCGCAGTATCCGCGCTTGCGGAAAATGTTTCTGCAATGCTTCTTCTATACGCTGCGTCCCCCGGCCCAGTGGGCGTAAATCAGCGTTACCGCAATCAGGACACTGCTTGGGAATAGGCGAGGTATCGCCGCAGTGGTGACAACGCAACGTACGATCCAGTCGATGCACCACGCGATGCGCGGCACAGCGTCGGCAATTTGACACCCAACCGCAGGCCGTACAGGTGAGTACCGGTGCATAACCACGACGGTTGATAAAGAGCAGACTCTGTTCGCCTGCAGCCAATCCCTGCGCTAACGTGTCAAGCAGCGCCGATGACATCCCTTCGTCCAACGTGAGGCGGCGGGTATCGAGCAAGGTCACGGTCGGCAATACGGCATCGGCATGCGCCCGCTCTGGCAAATCCAGACGCTGGTAGCGTCCACTCTGCACGTTCGACCAGCTTTCCGGTGATGGCGTCGCCGACCCCAACACAATCGGTATTTGCCGTTGTCTTGCGCGCCACACGGCCAGGTCACGCGCGTGATAACGCATGCCTTCCAATTGTTTGTAAGCCGGATCATGTTCTTCGTCGACGATGATCAGACCCAGATCGGGCATGGGTGTAAAGACCGCAAGCCGTGTTCCGATCACGATACGAGCCTCACCAGTGAGTGCTGCTGCAAAGTATCGGGCACGCGCTGCTTCGGTCACCTCACTATGCAGGCTGACTACGGGCGTACTTGAAAAACGTTCCACCACCCGCGCTTCCAGCAAAGGGGTCAGATTAATTTCGGGAACCAACAAGAGTACCTGCTGGCCGGCGGCCAACACCGCCTCGATCAGGCGCAGATAGACCTCGGTCTTGCCAGAGCCCGTCACCCCAAAGAGCAGGTTGGCCGAATACCCCTGCATCCGGGGGAGCAAATCTGAAAGGACGGCTGATTGACCCGTGGTGAGTGCCGGGCGCGATACAACGGCGTTGGCTTCGATTGATTTGGCCTTAATCGAACGCCGTTTAATGGGGTCGGGTTTGCGCAACCCGGTTGGGATGGCTTGGAGGAGTGCCTCACCGGGTGCGGCTTGATAATAACTTGCCGCAAATAGACAGAGATCCACCCAATCCTGCGGCACAGGCGGTAGATCACGCAGGATGGTTTCGGCGGACTTCAGTTTTGCCGAATCCGGCGCGGAGGAATCGCTTTGATCGTGCAGCGGTAACACCGCCAGAATCAGCCCAACACGCCGACCCGAACCAAAGGGCACGACCACCCGGCACCCCACATCGTCGCCGGTGACATCGGCGGGTGCCAGATAGTCAAAACTCGCGGCCAGGGGCGCATCAATCGCAACGCGTAACCGTCGCATAACCCATGGATTTTCAAGGGCATTCTGTTGCGTCACCGACACCCACCTGTTAGAGGATATTTCTTACCGGCGTTCTCCGCACAATGTCTTAATCCATTGGTAACTATAGGAAAAGTGGGTTTTCCACATTGTGGATAACTTTGTGGGTAAACAACCCGAATCGGGCGTATTGACAGGAGGAAACCAGCCATGGGGCAACCTTGCGCTCAGATTATGCCGATGCCATGGTGGCAGGTGTTTTTGGACAGAATCAGCGGCTGGCGCGCATGGCCCGGCCGACCGCGTGCACGGTGTCCACCAGCACTGAAACATGCTCCGGTGGCGTGAATTGCGAGATGCCATGACCCAGGTTAAAAACATGGCCAGTATTCCCCGCGCCAAAGCTACGCATTACTCTTTCTGCCTCGCGCGCCACGGCTTCCGGGCCCGCCCGCAGAATCGTTGGGTCCAGATTGCCCTGAAGCGCCACACGATCACCGACACGCGCGCGTGCTTTACCGATATCAATCGTCCAATCCAGACCCAGGCCATCGGCCCCCGTATCGGCCAGTGCTTCCAACCAGAGCCCGCCACCCTTGGTAAAGACGATGGACGGAATACGTTCCCCGTGCCAGGTCTTGTGTAAGCCCGCCACAATGCGCTTCATGTAGTTCAGTGAGAATTCATGGAAAGCCGACTCGGCCAAGGTGCCACCCCAGGAATCAAAAATCATCACGGCCTGCGCACCCGCTTCGATCTGGGCGTTCAGATATTGGATGACCGATTCAGTCGTGACCTCCAGAATCTTGTGCATCAGATCCGGTCGATCATAGAGCATGGTCTTGATGCGCGCGTAATCATCCGACGCACCGCCTTCGACCATGTAGCAGGCCAGCGTCCAGGGGCTGCCCGAGAAACCAATCAGCGGGACACTGTTATCCAGCGCTTTACGAATCTCGGCAACCGCGTCGATCACGTAACGCAACTGGTCATGCGGGTCGGGTACACAGAGATTACGAATCTCCCACTCGTCACGCAAGGGACGCTCAAACTTCGGGCCTTCGCCTTCGGAAAAATACAATCCGAGACCCATCGCATCCGGTACCGTCAAAATATCCGAAAACAGAATGGCCGCATCCAGGTCATAACGCGCTAGTGGTTGCAAGGTGACTTCGCATGCGTAGGCCGGGTTTTTGCAAAGCCCCAGGAAACTTCCGGCGCGCTTGCGCGTCTCACGATACTCCGGCAAATAACGACCCGCCTGGCGCATCAGCCATACCGGGGTTGTTTCAGTCGGCTCTTTCAAGAGGGCACGGAGGAACAGATCATTACGAGGACGACTCACAAGAACTCCACTCAGCAAATTTAAATTAATGGGATGGTCAGATGGTTTTAGGAACCGCCATTACCCGAGCCGTCTTTACGATCGAGCGCAATGCCGAGTTGCTTGAATTTACGATACAGGTGGGTACGCTCAAGACCGCTTTGCTCGGCAACGCGCGTCATATTGCCGTTGCTGCGGGCAATATGGTGCGCAAGATAGATTCGTTCGAAAGCATCGCGTGCTTCTTTCAGGGGGAGTGCATAGAAAGCCGATAGAGAGCCTTCGGTTTCATCCACACCCACCGCATCGCCCGAGATCTCTTCAGGCTGTAGCAGGCCATCCACATCCTGGCGACTGATCGTTTCGTCCAGGGCATTCAGCGCCAGATTCTTAAGCGTTCCCAGTAACGAACTCCAACCGCCATCGGCACCTGACCACGTCTTCTGGCGGAGCACGTTCAGGGCGTCGGGCGCCATGTAGCGATGAGGAATGTTGCCTTGCTCGCAGAGCAGGGTGAGAAGCGCAGGCAATAGTTCGGGCATATCGTTGGCAGATTCGGATAGCGAGGGTAGCCCCACCCAGACATCACTGAGTCGTGCCACCAGCGCCGAATCAACGCCATTTTCAACAATAACCTCGCTCGGATAGGCACTGGCGACGACCAGCGTCAACCGGTATTTGGATAGCCGTTCAAGCACAAAAACCAGATTCATCTGCGCCATACGCCCTGCGCCGTATAGCTCGGGCAGAAACAGGACGCCTCCCGCATTTTGTTCGAGCATTTCTTGGGTAATCGCACGACTCTCCTGCGAGAGATTCAGCCACGGCGCATGCGGCGCCAATAAGCTACGCGCCCCCACCTCAGCGATCAAACCCTGGGCACCACGTAAAAACAGAATCGGCGAATGCTTGGCAGATTGCGCAATACGCTGCGCAAATTTCTTGAGTAAGCCAATCTGCAACAGCGAATCAACCGCATAGTGCTGACGTGTTGCCGACGCATCTGGCTTCAGACATTTTTTTACGGTGGCCAGCAGCTTCTGCAGGGCGATCGGCTTTTCAAGGAAGTCGACTGCACCAATACGCGTTGCTTCTATGGCGGTGTCGATCGTCCCGTGGCCAGACATCATCACGACCGGCATAGTCAACAGACCATTCGATGACCATTCTTTCAGCAACGATATGCCATCCGCATCCGGCATCCAGATATCCAACAGCACCAGATCTGGGCGACGATGGCTTCGCAATTCGCGCGCTTTCGTCGCGTTCTCGGCCAACATCACGCTGTGACCTTCGTCCGCCAGAATCTCCGAGAGCAGTTCGCGGATACCCACTTCGTCATCTACTACCAGTATGTCTGCCATGTCAGGCTCCTACCGACTTCTCAGTGTCATGATTGTTCGATGATGCATCTGTTTTAACTGCCTGGAGCACGATACGGATTTCCGCACCACCCTCCGGGCGATTGGCGAGTGAGATTTTCCCACCATGTTCTTCGATAATTTTCTTCACAATCGGCAAACCCAGGCCGGTGCCTTTGGGCTTGGTCGTCACGTAGGGTTCAAAGGCATTGGCCATGATCTCCGGCGGGAAACCCGGACCCGAATCTGCAATGATCAGTTCGACCTGTTGAGAACCCAACTCGCGCGTTATCACGTCGATCTGCAAATCGGCGCGCCCCTCAGTCGCATCTTGCGCGTTGCGAATGAGGTTATGAATAATCTGTCGTAGCTGTGTTGGATCGCCCTTAACGTTGGGAAGCGCTGCTGCAAGCACGGCACGAATGGGCGTCGGTGAGGCTTCGTACAAGACCAATAGTTCGCGCACTAACTCGTTGAGATCCAGCTGTACAAGATTGGCGGGAGGTAACCGCGCATAGTCGCGAAAACTATCGACCATGTGCTTCATGGCCTGAACCTGATTCACGATGGTACGCGTCGATCGTTGTAGCACCGCCGAATCTTGCTCATTTAATTGCGACGCGAGCTTATGTTCCAGGCGCTCGGCGGCCAGCTGAATTGGAGTCAGTGGATTTTTGATTTCATGCGCCAATCGGCGCGCCACCTCGCCCCAGGCAGTAGCACGCTGCGCTTTGATGAGTTCGGTGATGTCATCGAATACGACCACATAACCACCACCGGATTGCTCAGGCAACTCCGATCCGTGCACCATCAACTGTTGCTTACGGCCATCCGGCAGCACACGCTCGACCTCGAGCTGCCAGTCGGCATCACCATGCTGCGCAAAGCCATCACGAATCGTCCGCGCCAACTGTTCTTGTCGAGGCCAGGCCTCTAATGGCTCCGAGAGGAGACCGACCCAATCTTCCTTGAGCAGGGTGTGTGCCGCCCCATTAACCGCTTTCAGAACGAAGCGGCGATCAAAAGCCAGCACCCCGGCGGAGAGGTTATCCAGGACTTCTTGCAGGTAGGCACGGGCGCGCTCCAGATCCGCACGGTGCCGCTCGGTTTCCGTATGTGCCTCACGCAATTGATACGTCATACGGTTAAACGACTGCGTCAGAATCCCCAACTCATCATTACTCACCACAATCTGTTTTGGTGACAGATCACCGGCGGCCACGGCCTGAGTCCCCTCCGCCAGGATGGTCAATGGCGCGGTAAAACGGCGCGCCAGAATGAAGGCAGCGGCAAAAGCGGCTGCCAGCGCCAGCAGCAGGGTGAGCGTCAGCGTAATGGCATACAGACGGGTTAGACCTTCGCGGGCCAGTTCCAACTCACGGTATTCGCGGTAGACCGTTTGGACCGCTTCTGAGTCCGTCGCCAGCTTCTCGGGAACCGGCATCGTTACTTCAAGTAACCGGGGGCTATTCTGTCGCTCATCACCGGGCAGCATGACGATCGCCCGTAACACAGGCTGCCCAGTGGCATCGGCCTCGATCGACGAAAACGCACCGTCTTTCCGGGCTGCGTCTATTTGGGCTGGCAACGGCGGCACCAACTGTTCACTACGTGTCTCGGACGAACCCAGCACCACAATCCGGTTGCCGACAATTTGCAATAGCGCTGTTGTTTGTGCGCCCGTAACTTTTTTGAGCTTATCTAGGACGGGCGGCGCCGCATCATTGCCACGCTGGGCAATCGCCACCGAAGCATCACGCGTCGTCGCCACCAGCCCCGCCGTGACGCCTTCCAGCGCGTCGCGACCGAGACTTAACCCTGCTTCCAGCGCCTGCTCCACACGCACATCAAACCAGCTCTCGATACTGCGTGTCACAAACTGGACAGATACCGCGTAAATCAGCGCGCCTGGCACCAGGGCCATGAGCGCCAGCATCAACATGAGGCGAAACTTTAATCGGGCGCCGAAAATCTGCTCGCGATGATCCCGCCAGAGTCGGTAGAGCTGTATACCAATCACGGCGGCCATCGCTAAACCGAGCACAACATTGAGACCTACCAGCCAAAAATAGTGTCGTGCGAAAAAGTCGGTATTAGCCGATGCCTGTGTCAGTAGAAACAGTAACGCTACTGAGACCAACGTCATGATGAACATCGCCAGGCGCATTATTTGGTTCCGGAGACGGCGGGAACCGTCAGACGATAACTACGCCAGTCACTATCGAGCCGCCAATCCCGATCGCCGAACGAAACCACCTGGAACGGTTTGGGTAGAAAAGTCGGATCAAGGCGGAACCGGATGGCCACTTCAATGGGATCCCCTGTCTTTGCCTGCTCCGGCGGCAAACGCCACTCGGCTGGTCGCGCAATATAAGCGACTGCATCTTCCAGCTTCATGAAATTTCGGCCACCCGTGGCGTCGCTGACCCGGTAATTACGCACAAGCGCGTTGTACGTCAGACGACGATCGACGCGTGCACGATAGACGATTTCATCGATCCAGTACCAGCGTGCGCGCTTAAGCTCGGCTTCCATCTGAAAGACCAGCGGTATGCCATGATTGACCGCATCGATCAGCGCCGGGGTCAGCGTCAGTGAGAAATTGCCTGTCAGCACGACGGCTTCTTCGTTCTGGACAATCGTCGGTGCCCGCAATTCTGCGCCCGCTGCAGCTGCGGACAAGCTCTGCACGCTCAGGCATATTGCCAACAAACTGCAGAATATGGTGCGAACGAGGCGCAGACTCATGCCGGTACCTTTTGTAGCAGCGCATAGTAAAAACCATCGTGCCGGGCATCCGGTAGCAGATAGGTTTCACTCAGTACCAGTGCATCGGGCATTCGGGCGACGAAGGCTGCAATCTGCTGGTTGTTTTCCTGCGCGAAAACCGAGCATGTTCCGTAGAGTAACTTGCCGCCCGTTTTAAGGCGTGGCCAGAGCGCATTCAATAATTCTCTCTGCGTGCGTGACAAAGCATAAATGTCATCTTCGCGACGCAACCACTTCGCATCAGGATGCCTACCTGCCACACCAGAGCCGGAGCAGGGCGCATCGAGCAAAATCACGTCGAAGGGTCGTTTTGCCCACGCGGCGTTCGTTTGCGCAGCGTCAGCACAAATCACCTGGATGCTGCGATCCGCAGGAAAACGCGCGGGATCCAGTACTCGCTGGAGCGCCGCGCATCGTTCTCGATCGGCTTCCACCGCCGTCAGTTCAATCGCAGCGTGCTCGAGGAGGTGTGCGGCCTTGCCCCCCGGGGCAGCGCAGGCATCGAGGACGCGCATACCGGGTTGCACGTTCATCAGCTGCGCCGCCTGTTGCGCCCCCAGATCCTGTACCGACACTAGACCCTCGGCGAACCCAGGCAAACTTTCTGCGGCCTGAGGGTGCGTGAGCAGTATTGCGGTTGGCGCATCGTCGGGTAAGGCGTCTTCAATGGCTACACCAGCAGCTGACAATTGTTGCCGATATGTGGCCACATCGGTCCTCAGGCAGTTTGCACGCAGACCCATCGGGGGTTTTCGGTTACCGCCGGCAATGATCGTTTGCCACTGCGTCGGCCAGTCCGTTTTTAAACGCTGCAACCACCACGCCGGATGTTGATGTTGTGCCTCGTCATCCGCCTTAATCGCGGAGTCCAGTTGCTCACGTTCGCGCAAAGCGCGGCGTAGGATCGCATTCACAAAACCGCGGTATCGCCCGCCTGATAACGTGGCAGCCGCCTCGACTGCCTGATCCACACCGACATGCGCTTTTTCAGGATGCATCTCTAGCCAGCACAACGCCACGCGCAGGAGGCTGCGTAACGCATCTTCCGCCGTTGGCCGATCGAGCAGCTTCGACAACGCCACATCACCCCGACGATAACGGCGCAAGGTCGCGTAGGTCAGATCGATTGCCTGCGCGCGTACTGCATTGGTCGGTAAATTCTGTAGACGCAGCCTCGCCAGAACCGCTGTCAGACTGCAACCAAATGCGATGACCTCTGTCACGCAATCGGCGGCGGTCTTGATCGCCCAGGCCAGCGAGTCGGGTTGCAAAGGCAACGGGGCACGCCGAAATTGAGACTCTTGCGCTTGCTGATGTGACCCCGACGGACGACCGCCCGTGCGGACGCGCGGCGACCGGTTATCGGGTTCTGATCGACTGGGTGGACGACTCCTCATTGATTTGAGTGTAGCATGTTTACAACACCACAAAAGGCCTCTGTGCGGCATGAAATTTTCCCGGTTTTTCTGTTCATTCATCTGCTTGCTGGCATTACCCGCCTCGCTGGTTCATGCATGGAACGGTACAGGTCATCAGGAGGTGGTTGCGGTTGCCTGGTCTGCGTTGGATAAACCTACTCGCGCCCGTGTCGCGCGCGTGCTGCGAAGCCAGCAGCTCATTACCGGCACCAGGGATAAATCCGGCGAAGCGGCCTGGATGGGGGCGGCCCTCTGGCCTGATCAATTGCGTGATCGCTCAGACACATCCTCATCCGATACGCCGCCGGGAACGCTAAAAGAATGGCTGCGTCGCGCGACGACAGGCGAGCACACGCGTCGCTGGCACTTTGCCGATCGGAACGTGGCACAGGCTTTTAGCCAGCAACGCCCACATGGCCTGCTCGAGCCCGCTCTAAATGCACAGATACGCCTCCTCGGCGATGCCACAGTCTCGGCACACGATCGCGCCATCGCGCTGGCCTGGGTTAGTCACCTAATCGCCGATGCGCATCAACCACTGCATTGCGCCAGCCGCGCCGTACCCGGCCAACCGGGCGAACTGGATGCGGGTGGCAATCTCGTCACCGTGATTGATGCCGGCCGAAAGCCGCCGGATCCGATCAGCCTGCATCGCTGGTGGGACGAACTTCCTGGGCAAGCGCGACCCGGAAGTGCACGGTTCAATAAAGCGCTGATCCGGCTGCTGGAACACGCGTTGCTGGTGACTGAAACCGAACTGACCCAACCGCCGCTCGGCTGGATCGAAGAATCCTTCAACATCGCCCGTAACCAGGTCTACCCCGGACTTTTACCAGATGCCGACTTGCCGGGCACTTTTATTATTCGGCAGGATTACTGGCTGAATGGGCGAGAAACCTCCCAAGCGCGACTTGCCCTCGCCGGGCGCCGACTGGCCTATATTGTTGAGCGCGCGCTGCGCGACCTACCTCAGGCGCCTTAGTTCATTAACCACCGCGCGCCATGGCCTCCAGTCGGGCAATACGTTCGGCTGTCTTGGGATGCGTCGAAAAGAGGCTATCGATCGCGCCACCGGCCAGCGGGTTCATGATCATCATCTGTGCTGTTGCTGGGTGCGCTTCAGCGGTCGGGAACGGGATGCCCCGCGCATAGGCATCAATCTTGCCGAGCGCGCTGGCAAGGGCGAGCGGATCACCGCTGATCTCGGCACCTCCACGATCGGCTTCGAATTCACGTGCCCGCGAAATAGCCATCTGAATCAGCGCAGCCGCCAGCGGGGCAATGATAGCGACGACAATACTCACGATCGCGTTTGCAGGACGACCGTCTTCGTCGCGTCCACCGAAAAACATGGCAAAGTTCGCCAGCGCCGAAATAGCACCGGCAAGCGTTGCGGCTATCGTCGAGGTCAAAATATCCCGATGCTTCACGTGCGCCAGTTCGTGCGCCATCACGCCCCGAAGCTCACGTTCGCTCAACAGGCTCACGATGCCGGTGGTTGCCGCCACGGCCGCATTCTCAGGATTACGACCCGTAGCAAACGCGTTCGGTTGCGCTTCGTCGATCAGATAGACGCGCGGCATTGGCAACTGGGCGCGCGCCGCCAGATCGCGCACCATGTTGTACAGATAGGGCGACGAGGTTTCATCGACGGGCTGCGCGTTATACATCGACAACACCATCTTGTCCGAGAACCAGTAGGCGAAGAAGTTCATGCCGCCACCAATCAGCAGTGCCATCATCATCCCATCACGACCACCGATCAATCCGCCAATCATCATGAAGAGCGCCGTGATCGCTGCGAACAGTATAGTTGTCTTGAACCAGTTACTCATGGTGACTCCTTCGGTGCATCCAAAATTTAGAAGCGGGTTTGCTCACTGGGTCTTATTAAAACCAACCGGGCTTAAGAATTACTTAGGTATCTAGCGCCCATCTGACTATTTTCAAGTCAATCGAGTACCTACAGGGAGCGGGTGGCCGCGCAAAAAATCGGCGGCTGGCAATCGTTTGCCCCCCGGCGCCTGCAAGACCTCCAGGCGCAGCGCGCCCTCACCACAGGCTACCACCACACCGGCCGCATCGGCCGCCAACACCTGGCCCGGCAGCCCCTTGTCTTGCACGATACTGGCCTGCCAGATCTTGATCGGCTGCTCTCCCGCTTGCAACACCGCCCCGGGAAAGGGGTTGAAGGCCCGGATCTTACGATCCAGCAGCGCCGCAGGTGCCGAGATATCAAGTCGCGCCTCGGCCTTTTCCAGTTTGTGCGCATACGTCACGCCCACCTCGGGCTGCGCCTGCGCAACCAGCGCGTCGCCTGCAGCCAGTTTTTGTAAGACCGCCACAATGCGCTCTGCGCCCAGCGCTGCCAAGCGATCATGCAGCTGCACCGTCGTTTCCATCGGCAGTATGGGTAGACGTGCTTCATCCACGACCCCCCCCGTATCGAGGCCGGCGTCCATCTGCATGACGCAGACACCGGTGTCAGCATCGCCGGCTTCAATGGCACGATGAATCGGCGCCGCGCCACGCCAGCGCGGTAACAGCGATGCATGAATATTCAAACATCCCGCCCGCGGCAATTCGAGCACCGCTTGCGGCAAAATGAGTCCGTAGGCCACCACCACGAGCACATCCAGGTAATAGGCACGCAGCATGGCTTGCGCCTCCTCGTTGCGCAACGATACCGGTTGCTCGACCGGAATACCCCGACTCAATGCCAGCATTTTTACCGGCGACGGCGTGAGTTGCATGCCGCGCCCCGAGGGACGATCCGGTTGGGTCAGCGCAACCACTATATGAAAGTTGGCGTCCAAAATAGCCTGCAAGGCTTTTTCGGCAAAGACCGGTGTCCCGGCGAAACCAACGCGCAGAGTCATTCGACGATCCTCAGGCGGTATGCCTGGCCTGCTTGACTAATTTGTTACGAATGCGCGTCTGCTTGAGTTGTGACAAGTGATCAACAAATACCTTGCCATTCAGGTGATCAATTTCATGCTGAATACAGATGGCAAGCAGACCATCCGTTTCCAGGACCTGCTCTTGGCCCGCCAGATCCTGATAGCGCACGCGCACATCAGAGGGCCGGTCGACCTTATCGTAAATACCCGGTACCGACAAACAGCCCTCTTCATAAGTCTGCATCCCGCTGACCTCTTCAATCACCGGATTAATGAATACCTGAAGCTTACTTTGATCTTCAGACACATCAATGACCACCACGCGCTGATGCACGTTGACCTGCGTTGCGGCCAGGCCAATGCCCGGCGCCTCGTACATGGTCTCGGCCATATCCTGGGTCAGCTGGCGCAAGGCAGCGTCAAACACCGTCACCGGCTTGGCGACGGTACGGAGCCGTTCATCAGGAAAACGTAAAATCGGAAGCAGGGCCATGGAAAATTTCAGCGTGTTCGCAAGTCGCTTGCAGCAGACTGTCTAAAATGATTTATGCTTATCCGGCGACCGATGTCCGGCGCCTCATGAGCCCCTATTATAACGATGCCACGCCTATCCAACCGACGATTGCTCATGCGCCTGTGTCTGGCCGGATTGCTCACTGCGGGCTTATCGTCGTTGGCACTGGCACAAAACCTGGGGCTGCCGATCATCCTGCCCGAAGCGGTCTTTAGCAGCCTGGGGCGCGTCACCGGTGCGACCACTGAGCAGCGCATCATGGATCGCGGCAGTATCGTCCGTATCCGCTTGGGCGACAATCAGGAGCGACTATCGCCCGACACCGGCGTGCTGCTTTTCCGGCAAGGACTGCGCCTGCGTGACGGTGGTCGCAGCCTGGGTGTCCTGGCCGTCCCTGTAGGACGTGGCCGAAGTTTGCAACGCCTTTCAGAAAACGAAGAAATTGCCGACCCTAATGAACCCGGCGTTGCCTGGGTGCGTCTGCAATCAGTCCGTCAGGAAGTCTCTCGCGGGGATAGCCTCATGACCGAGCGCGATGCCAAGCAATGGGAAGCCGGTAATTGTGACAAAACCACGGTGGGTAAAGCAGACCCGACACCAGATGCCGAGGACATCAAGGTCATTGCTCTGGTGTCCAGCAATGTGCTGGCTGACCCATTATCGACATCACTGGATCTTGTGATCATTTCTGGCGGCTGCGCCGCAGGTCTCACGACCGGGCGAGCGGTCTCGCTTTGGCGACCACCGGTCACCACCTATGGCCGTCAACTCGATCAACCCGTGGAGGCGCGCGATAACAACAGCGCCAGCGTGATCGACGACAACCCCGGCATTCTCCGCACCAAGACGCCCGGTCACCGCATTGGCAGCGGCGTCATTGTCGCTGCGTACCCGGACGCTGCGATCGTTCGCCTTCGCATCGCGACGCAGCCGATTCAAGTTGGCGATCAGGCACGCCCTACGCCTCTCAGGAACTAATCATGTCTTTCAATCCAGCCGACGACGATCTGCACGCCTGGCTCAACCTCACGCTTCCGGCCGGCATAGGGCCGCGTACCCAGCAACAATTGCTCGGCGCTTTTGGTAGCCCCACGGCAGTCTTTGATGCCGGCTTAAGCGCCGTCGCTGGCGTCATCGGCATCAAACTGGCGCAATCACTGTTTGATGGTTGCCAACAGGAGGCGCAACAAGCGCTCATTGAAAAGACGCATGCCTGGCTCACCGAGCCTGGCCATCATGTGGTGACGCTCGCCGACAGCACCTATCCGCAGCGTCTGCTCGAATCAACGGATCCCCCCAGTCTGCTTTATGTGAATGGTGATCCGGCGTACTTAAACCACCCTGCCATTGGCGTGGTCGGAAGCCGCAACGCTACCCCACAGGGTAATGAAAACGCCCGTGCATTTTCCAAAACGCTGGCTGATGCTGGCTTTTGTATTGTCAGTGGCCTGGCCCTCGGCATCGATGCGGCCGCCCATGAAGGTGCATTACGTTCCGAGGCCCGCAGCGGCACCATCGCCGTCATTGGCACGGGGATCGATCGCGTCTACCCGGCCAGCAACAAAAAGCTGGCGCACCTCATTACCGGGAATGGCTGCATCGTTTCAGAGTTTCCACTCGGCACCGTCGCTGCAGCCGGCAACTTCCCACGGCGCAATCGGCTGATCGCTGGCTTGGGGCAAGCCTGTCTGGTCGTCGAAGCGGCGCCCGCCTCCGGCTCGCTCATCACCGCCCGCCTGGCGGGCGAACTTGGCCGAGACATTTTTGCCATCCCCGGTTCGATCCACGCACCCCAGTCCAGGGGCTGCCACGCGCTGATCAAACAGGGCGCGAAACTGGTGGAATGCGCCCAGGACATTCTCGAGGAGCTCCGTCCACAAGCAGCACCCCATGTCAGCGTTGCGCAAGCCGATGACCACTGCGGCCAGAAACCTGAACATGCGGCACTGCTCCAGGCCCTAGGCCACGAGCCCGCCACACTCGACCAATTGATCAGCCGCTGCGGATTGGCGGCGGACGCGGTGCTCGCGATGCTGACTGAGCTTAATCTGGAAGGGGCTGTAACAAATTTGCCCGGCGGGCGTTATCAACGGCTAATTCGTGCATAATGAAACCCGAAGGTCATCGATTCACCCACGCTTAGGTTGCCACCATGCTCGATATTCTGGTTTATCTATTCGAACACTTTGAAGAACTTGGCAATAGCGAACAGCAGACCATCCAACTGGATGCAGCCCCTCTGTCAGAAAGTCTGATTGAAGCGGGTTTTGAACGCGAAGAAATCGACGAGGCATTTGGCTGGCTGGCCGGTCTAGCCGGTGAGCGTCATCATGCAGTCGCCAGCCCTTCGGCCGATGCGATCCGCATTTATACCGACCGCGAATACGAACATCTGGGTACTGATTGCCTGAACTACCTGTGGGCATTGGAACAGCAGAATGCCGTACCGGCTGATCTGCGCGAGTTGATCATCGACCGTGCCATGGCGATGGATGATCTCACGATAGAGCACTTTAAAATCATCGTGCTCATGGTGCTCTGGAGCCGCAATCAAGCCGTTGATTGCCTGCTCGTCGAGACGTTGCTCGACGCCGACAATCCCGTCTACAACTAATTACAACGCGTGACCGTTCCGGCTGGCTGGCTTGCCAATCCCGGCAAGCCCTCCTATGATGCGGCGGTTACACGGTGCCTTTGGGTGCCGGCCATAGATGAATACCGGGCAGCGATAACGAGCAACTGCTCGACTCGCTAGACTCCGGAACGAGACCTCACCCCATGGGAAAAAAGCTGATCATTGCCGAAAAACCTTCCGTCGCTCTGGATATCTCCAAGGCGCTCGGCGGCTTTACCAAGCATGACGATTACTACGAAAGCGACGATTACGTCCTCTCGTCGGCCGTGGGTCACCTCCTGGCGCTGATTTGCCCGGAAGAATTCGAGGTCAAACGCGGCAAATGGACGTTTGCGCATCTGCCGGTGATTCCCCCGCACTTTGATCTGCAACCCATCGAGAAATCGGCGCCACGGCTGAAAGTGCTACAAAAGCTGCTGCGCCGCAAGGATGTCGATGGCCTCATCAACGCCTGTGACGCGGGGCGTGAAGGCGAGCTGATCTTTAATTACATTGCGCAGTACGCCAAGGCCAAAGTGCCGGTCCAGCGCCTATGGCTGCAATCGATGACTAAAGAAGCCATCCAGGATGGCTTCCAGCATCTGCGTGACGGGACCGAAATGCAAGGCCTGGGCGACGCGGCGGTTTGCCGCTCGGAATCCGACTGGCTGGTTGGCATCAATGGCACGCGCGCCATGACGGCATTCAACTCCAAGACGGGTGGCTTCCACCTCACTACCGTGGGCCGCGTCCAGACACCGACCCTGTCGCTGGTGGTTGAGCGCGAGAAAGAAATCCGCGCCTTCATCCCGCGCAATTACTGGGAAGTGGAAGCCGACTTTGAAGCCGCCGGCGGCACCTACACCGGCCGCTGGTTTGATGAAGGTTTCAAAAAAGGCGAGGACGAACATGCCCGCGCCGAACGTCTTTGGAACGAACCCGAAGCCGCGTCGATTCGCGGCGAATGCCTCGGCAAACCCGGCATCGTTACCGACACCGCAAAGCCGGAAAATCGGCTATCTCCCCTGCTTTTTGATCTAACAAGCTTGCAACGTGAAGCGAACACGCGTTTTGGCTTCTCGGCCAAAACCACGCTATCGATCGCCCAGGCGCTCTACGAAAAGCACAAAGTGCTGACCTACCCGCGAACCGATTCGCGCGCCCTGCCCGAAGACTATCTGCCTACCGTGCACAACGTGCTGGCCGGTCTACCAGATCTGTATGCCCCCTTCGCCAACGAAATCGTCAAAGAAGGCTGGGTCAAACCGAACAAGCGCATCTTTAACAACACGAAGATCTCGGATCACTTTGCCATCATCCCGACCGGCACCGTACCCAAGAGCCTGTCAGAAGTCGAAGCCAAGCTCTACGACTTCGTCGTACGCCGCTTTCTCTCGGTTTTCTATCCGGCCGCCGAATATCTGGTCACCACACGCATCACGCGCGTGGGCAAGCACCCCTTCAAGACCGAAGGCAAAGTTCTGGTCAAAAAGGGCTGGCTCACCGTGTACGGCAAAGAAGAGAGCGACGAAGAAACCAACCTGCCAGCAGTGACGGATGGCGAATCGGTAAAAACCGAAGACGTGCGTCTCAAAGCCTCGGCCACCCGTCCACCCGCACGCTATTCCGAAGCCACGCTACTCTCCGCCATGGAAAGCGCCGGGAAGCGCATTGACGATGACGAACTGCGTGCCGCCATGGCCGGTCGTGGCCTGGGTACACCGGCCACCCGCGCCCAGATCATCGAAGGTCTGCTCAGCGAGCAATACCTGCTGCGTGAAGGCCGCGAACTGATCCCGATGGCCAAAGCCTTTAACCTGATGACCCTGCTTAACGGCCTGGGCGTCACGGCACTGACCTCG
Organism: Rhodocyclaceae bacterium; assembly: GCA_018883385.1. Classification (GTDB taxonomy): domain Bacteria; phylum Pseudomonadota; class Gammaproteobacteria; order Burkholderiales; family Rhodocyclaceae; genus Fluviibacter. Next base: position 33,328 of record VEQD01000011.1, read on the forward strand.
CCCGAACTCACCGGCGAATGGGAATCGAAGCTCGGCAGCATGGAACGTGGCGAACTTTCGCGCAAGCAGTTCATGGCCGAAATCGCCCAGATGACCGAAGACATGGTCGCCAAGGCGAAGAACTACGAACACGACACTATCCCCGGTGACTTCGGCACATTGACCACGCCATGCCCCAAGTGCGGCGGCGTCGTCAAAGAAACCTACAAAAAGTTCCAGTGCGGCAGCTGCGACTATGGTCTCTGGAAAACGGTTGCTGGTCGCCAGTTTGAACCCGCCGAAATCGAAACACTGATCAAAGAGCGCCAGGTCGGCCCGCTCAATGGATTCCGCAACAAGATGGGACGCCCGTTTGCGGCACTCATAAAACTCAACGACGAGCACCAACCGGCGTTCGACTTCGGTCAATCTGATGATGCATCCACCGAGCCCGTGGATTTCTCGGGCGTTGCTAGCGTGGGCAAGTGCCCCAAGTGCGCGGCCAATGTTTACCCGTACGTCACGTCTTATGTGTGCGAAAAGTCGGTCGGACCGGAGAAGAGCTGTACCTTCCGCTCTGGACAGATCATTTTGCAGCAGCCCATCGACACAGAGCAGATGTCCAAACTACTCACCAGCGGCAAAACCGATCTGCTCAAAGAATTTGTTTCGGCGCGTACGCGCCGCAAATTCTCGGCTTTTCTGGCTTTAGGTAAAGACGGCAAGGTTGGCTTCGAATTCGAACCGCGCCCCGAAAAAAAGGCAGCAACGAAAGCGCCCGCCAAAGCCAAGGCCACGGGTGATGCTGCTGAACCAGTGAAAAAGGCAGCCGCGAAAAAACCGGCAGCCAAGAAAGCGGCGAATGCGCCTGCTAAAAAAACTGCGGCCAAAAAACCGGCTGCTAAGAAGGCAACCAGCGCCAAAGAATAATGGCCGGCCTACAGAACAACACCCCAGTACCCGAGGAACTGCGCCTACGTTCTGGGGGTCAAACTCTGGTTCTGACCTACGCAGATCTCGGCGAAGTCACCCTGAGCGCCGAATTCCTCCGGGTGTATTCGCCTTCGG
>VEQD01000045.1 GCA_018883385.1 Rhodocyclaceae bacterium
CCGGATCTGCTGGAAGGTCGAGCTTTCAGCAAGGAAGAAATGCAACTACTTAAAAAACTCGAGCAATCGGGTGAGTAGCTCTGCGGTCGTCACAACAAGGAGATCAACGACATGAATCTGATTCAACTACTCGAACAGGAAGAAATCGCCCGCGTTAGCGAAGGTAAAACTATCCCCGAATTCGCCCCGGGTGACACCGTGGTCGTTCAGGTGAAGGTGAAGGAAGGTTCGCGCGAGCGTCTGCAGGCTTACGAGGGCGTTGTCATCGCCAAGCGTAACCGCGGCCTGAATTCCAATTTCATCGTGCGCAAGATTTCGTCGGGTGAAGGCGTGGAACGTACGTTCCAGACCTACTCGCCACTGGTTGCCTCGATCGAACTGAAGCGCCGCGGTGATGTCCGTCGCGCCAAGCTGTACTACCTGCGCGAGCGTTCGGGCAAGTCGGCACGTATCAAGGAAAAGCTGGAGCGCAAGGCAACAGCCTAAGTCGTTTCGCCGATCCAGTAAAAATGCCACCCTCGGGTGGCATTTTTGTTGGTGCCGTTTCGGGGCGCCCCGGCCTTAGGTATTTGGACGGACCCACTCGATCAAGGCATAGGCCGAGTGGTTGTGAATCGACTCGAAGTTTTCCGATTCCACCGAATACGCATCAATGCGCGAATCGGCATTCAGACGGGCCGCGACATCGCGCACCATGTCTTCAACGAATTTGGGGTTGTCGTAGGCGCGTTCGGTGACGTACTTTTCATCGGGGCGCTTTAGTAAACCAAAGAGCTCACAAGAGGCCTCCTTTTCGACCAGCGCAACGATTTCTTCGATCCAGATGTACTCCCGCGATTTGACCGTCACCGTGACGTGCGAGCGCTGGTTGTGGGCGCCGCGCTCGGAGATCTCTTTGGAGCACGGGCAGAGGCTGGTGACCGGCACCACGACCTTCACGGCCACAGAGATGTCGTGACCATTAATATCCCCCACCAGCGTGACATCGTAGTCCATGAGGCTTTCCACCCCCGAGACGGGCGCTGCCTTGTTGATGAAGTAAGGAAAACTCATCTCGATGTGGCCCGATTCGGCTTCGAGTCGTTGCACCATCTCCTGGAGCATGACCGGAAAGTTCTCGACCGAGATCTCGCGCGATTGGTTGTTTAGGATATCGACAAAGCGCGACATATGGGTGCCCTTAAAGTTGTGCGGCAGACCCACGTACATATTGAAGTTGGCAATGGTGTGCTGCACGCCCTCAGCTTTGTCGGCCACCACGATCGGATGACGGATCGACTTGATGCCAACTTTGTTAATGGCAATCTGACGGCTATCCGCCGATGATTGCACATCCGGCATGCCGGCAACGGATTTTTTCTCTTGGGTCATCATAGTTTTTAGTTTTGGGTTTGTTCGATAAATTGCTGGATACGATTTTGCAGAGACTCGATATCGAGACCAGCAGATTTGTAAAGATTCGTCGTATCCCCGTGTTCAATAAAGGCGTCCGGCAGACCAACACGCAAGCAAGGGTGATGTTGATTGAGCAATTGCAGCGCGCGTTCGACTTCGCTGCCCGCGCCACCGGTGATCGCATTTTCTTCAAAGGTCACGATCCGCTCATGAGACTTGGCCACGTTTTCGAGCAAGGCCAGATCTAGCGGCTTGGCAAAGCGCATGTTGACGACAGTGGCGTTGAAACTGTCAGCCAGCGTTTCGGCGCTGGCCAGCAGGCTGCCAAAGGCCAGGAAGGCGATTTTCTCTCCGTGTCGCGTGATCTCGCCTTTGCCGATCGGGAGCGCGGTCAGGTCCATGCCGGGGGTGGTACCGGTGCCACTGCCGCGCGGGTAACGCACCAACGCCGGGCCCGGATGTTCATAGCAGGCGGTCAATAGCTGTCGACACTCGCGCTCGTTGGCGGGCGTGGCAATGACCATGTTGGGAATGCACAGCGCGTACGACAGATCAAATGCGCCATGGTGCGTCGGGCCATCAGCACCCACCAGGCCGGCCCGGTCGACCGCAAAAGTGACATCCAAATTCTGCAGCGCCACGTCATGAATCAATTGGTCGTAGCCGCGTTGCAGGAAAGTGGAATAAATCGCGACCACTGGCTTCAGGCCTTCGCAGGCCATCCCCGCGGCGAGCGTGACTGCATGTTGTTCGGCAATGGCGACATCGTAGTAACGATCCGGAAAACGCTCTGCGTAGGCCACCATGCCGGATCCTTCGCGCATTGCCGGCGTAATGGCTACCAGTTTCGGGTCTGCCGTGGCCATATCGCACAGCCAGTCGCCAAAGACCTGGGTGTAAGTGAGCGCCGCGCCGCCTTTGGCTTTGGCGCCATCCAGCCCCTGGGCAGTTTCGAATTTGGTGACGCCATGATAAAGAATTGGGTCTTCTTCAGCCAGTTTGTAGCCCTGGCCTTTGCGGGTGACGATGTGCAGGAAGCGTGGGCCGGGTAGTTGCTTCAGATTCTGCAGCGTTGGAATCAATGCATCCAGATCGTGTCCGTCGATCGGACCGTAATAATGGAAGCCGAATTCCTCGAACAAGGTACCCGGGTTGATCATGCCCTTTACGTGTTCTTCGGCCCGCTTGGCGAAATCAAGCAGGCTTTGCGAAACGCCCAGTACTTTTTCCGCGCCTTTCTTGGCCGCGTTGTAGAGTTTGCCGGAGGTCAGACGGGTCAGATAATTGTAGAGTGCACCGACCGGTGGTGAGATCGACATCTCGTTGTCATTCAGAATCACGAGCAGATTGGCGTTGGCTACGCCGGCGTTGTTGAGGGCTTCAAAGGCCTGGCCCGCGCTCATGGCGCCATCACCAATGATGGCGACCACCTGGCGCTGTTCACCCTTTTGCTTGGCGGCCAACGCCATGCCCAACGCGGCTGAAATCGAGGTGGACGAGTGACCGACGCCAAAGGTGTCGTAAGGGCTTTCGGAGCGCTTCGGAAAACCGGCGATGCCATTGAACTGGCGTAGCGTCGACATACGGTCGCGGCGACCCGTCAGAATCTTGTGAGGATAGGTCTGATGGCCCACATCCCAGACCAGACGATCGTCCGGGGTATCAAACACCGAGTGCAGGGCTACCGTGATCTCAACCGTGCCGAGATTAGACGAGAGGTGCCCCCCCGTTTGCGAGACCGAATCCAGCAGAAATTGCCGGAGCTCCTGGCTGACCTGAACCAGTTGTTCGCGCGACAGCTTGCGGAGGTCCGCCGGGGAATTAATTTGGGAAAGAAGCGTTGCAGACATCAGAGTGCGATCAGTGGGTGCGCCGGACGATTTCCAGCGCAATTTCTTGAAGACGGTTGGCGCGCGTATTTAGGGGCGCGATTAGTTGCTGCGCTTGGCTCAGCAAGTCATTGGCAAATGCACGGGCGCCCGAGAGACCCATCAGGCTGACGTAGGTCGGTTTGTCAGAGGCAGCATCTTTGCCGGCGGTTTTGCCAAGAACGTCGGTGCTGGCCGTGCAATCCAGAATGTCGTCGACAACCTGGAACAACAGGCCGAGGACTTTGCCAAAACGATCGAGCTGTTCGAGCGCTTCTGGCGTCAACGATTCGCCGGCGAGACCACCCATGCGGATGGCAGCGCGAATGAGCGCACCGGTTTTAAGAATGTGCATTTGCTCGAGCTGGGCAGCATCAAGTTGTTGACCAACAGCAGCGAGGTCAATGGCTTGGCCACCAGCCATGCCGCCAGCACCAGCGGCATGTGCAAGTGATCGTATCAGGGCATTGACCGTGGCGGGCTGCAGCGGCGTATCGGCCAGCGTGATAAAGGCCTGGGTCTGCAACGCATCTCCGACCAGTAACGCTGTGGCCTCGTCATATTCGACATGACAGGTTGGCTGACCGCGGCGCAGCGTATCGTCATCCATGCAGGGCATATCGTCGTGCACCAGTGAATAGACGTGAATCATTTCAACCGCGACGGCACAAAAATCGAGGGTCTCAGGTTTGGCGCCAGCCGCTTCCCCGGCGGCGTGGACCAGGATCGGGCGCAGTCGTTTGCCGCCATTCAGGCAGGCGTAGCGCATGGCCTCGTGCAGGCGCTGAGGCGCATGGCTGCTCAACGGTAAGCGCCGATCGAGCGCGGTGGCCGTCCGCTCCCGAATCGCTTGCATCCAGGCCTGAAAACTCATACCTTCTCCGGGGGGGTGAAGTCGCTCAGGTGGTCGTCATCAAATTGCTGGATCCGCTGCTCAGCGTCGCGAAGCAAGCTAGTGCAGCGCGCGATAAGTTGCTGGCCGCGCTGGTAGCTTTGTAACGTTTCTTCCAGCGGCAGACGGTTGTTTTCGACCGCCTGAATCAATTGCTCCAGCTCGGACATGGCCGCCTCAAAGCCCAGGCTTGCCACCGCCGAGTCGGCGCTATGGGCAGTGTTGTTGTCCGGCGAGTGGGCGGTTTTACGAGGGGGCATGAGGGTCAAGAAATGCAGTCACAAAGCGTGCCGGGTTGAGTGGCACTAAAACGTTGAAATCTAACTGATTTGGGGCTTTCGGTCAATTTTGCAGCGGGTTACAATGGCAGGCTTTTCTATTCTTATGATCGAGTGCGGAGGATCAGGGGATGTCAGCCTTTGACTCGCCCAAATCGTTAACAGCAGCACGTTCTCAGTTGCCGGTTGCTTGGTATTCCAATGAGGCATTGCTCGCCCTGGAGCAGGACGTTTTCTTCAGGCAAGGACCTGGCTACGTGGGTCACGAGCTTATGGTGCCCCACGAGGGGGCCTATCGCACACTCGAAATCAAAGACCACGGCGCCATCCTGGTCAATCAGGGCGGTGAGATCGATCTGATGTCCAACGTCTGTCGCCATCGTCAGGCGCTGATGCTGGAGGGTGCCGGAACGCTTGATCGACACATCGTCTGCCCATTGCATCGCTGGACGTATGATCGCCTCGGTAGTTTGGTCGGCGCGCCACATTTTTCGGAGAACCCGTGTCTCAACCTGCAGCGCGCACCGCTTCAAAATTGGCATGGCCTGCTTTTTGAAGGGCAGCGCGACATTGGCCAAGATCTTGCCGGCATGACGCTGGCACAAACTTTTGACTTTACGGGTTACAAGCTCGACAAAGTGGTGGCACATGAGTGCAACTACAACTGGAAAACCTTTATTGAGGTCTACCTCGAGGATTATCATGTCGCGCCATTCCATCCCGGCCTGGGTGGCTTCGTGAACTGCGACGAACTGACCTGGCAGTTCAGCGACTGGTATTCGATCCAACGTGTTGGTATTACCTCGTTGGGTAAACCAGGGTCGGCAACCTATGCGAAGTGGCATGAGCAAGTGCTTGCTCAGTACAAGCATCTTGGCATCAACCCTGCGCATGGCGCAGTCTGGCTGACGTACTACCCGAACATCATGGTCGAGTGGTATCCGCATGTGCTGGTGGTATCGACCTTGCATCCCCAGGGTGTTGATAAAACGATGAATGTCGTCGAGTTCTACTACCCTGAAGAAATTGTCGAATTCGAGCGCGAGTTCATCGAAGCCGAGCAGGCCGCGTATATGGAAACCGCGATCGAAGACGACGAAATCGGCGAACGCATGGATCGTGGGCGTCTGGCGCTCAAGCGCGCGGGCCGTGATGAAGTCGGTCCCTATCAGTCACCCATGGAAGATGGCATGCTGCACTTTCATGAGTTCTATCGCCGAATGCTGGGCGACCGGCTCAAGGCTTTTGCGGGTTGAATGCTGTTGAGCAATAACGCGTGACCGCTCACACCCATTCCCGTGCCGGCTTACAGTCCTTGTGGATGGTGGTGGCCGGCCTTTTGTTTGGTGCGATGGGCGTCTGCGTCAAGTTTGCCGCTGCGCATAATGATTCCGGAGAGATCGTCCTTTGGCGCTGCATCGTCGCCTTGCTGGTGATCTCCGGCATGATGATGCTCCGTCGTCAGACTCCCAAAACGCAGCATCTTAAGAGCCATGCCTTTCGATCGATTTCTGGCTTTTCAGCGCTCTTCCTTTATTTTTATGCCATGACGCAGTTGCCGCTGGCGACTGCGGTGACGTTGAACTACACCTCGCCGATCTTTTTTGTGATCTGGCAAATTCTCCTGCGCGGCGTTCGGCCGAATCGCCTGGCCTGGATGGCACTCCTCCTGGGTTTCTGCGGCGTGGCCTTATTGCTGCGCCCGTCCGTCGACGGCGACAACCTCTTTGGGGCCATACTCGGGCTCATTTCCGGCAGCCTTGCCGGTCTGGCGTATTTTCATATCAAACAGCTAGGATCCCTTGGTGAGCCGGAGTGGCGCACGGTCTTCTTCTTCTCGTTATTTTCTGTGGTGGGCGCTTTGGCCTGGGTGAGTTGGCATGGCTTCCACTGGCCAGATTCCAATGATTTGATCTGGCTCATAGGCGCAGGTTTGTTTGCAACCGGTGCCCAATTAGCCCTGACTCGAGCCTACCGGCGCGGTAAAACCATCTTCTCTAATGCCCTGGCATACACCACCGTCATTTTTGCCAGCGTATTCGGCTGGATGTTCTTTGGTGAACGCATCGACACCCTGGGTTGGGCTGCGATCGGCCTGATTGTTCTTAGTGGCGTGATTGCATCGCGAATACGTCTGAGGCCTGATGAGCATCGCGCTTAATTCTCGCCTATAATGCCGGCACAGTTGACCCAAGCCCCCATAGCATGAAGGTCGTGCAGTTGATTTGTAATCATCAGGTGTTGGTTCGATTCCGACTGGGGGCACCACTGGGCATTAATGATGATAGGGCGACAAATGCCAAAAGATAGAGAATCGTCGCATTGGCGCTTCGGGTCGGAAATACGCAATGTCCTGCACCTGACCCTGTATTTTGGCATCTGGTTTAGTGCGCTCAATCTTCTGGTGCATGAAACAGAGGGCCGCGCCGGGCTGCCACTTACGGCCTGGGGTTTTGCCTGGATCAAGGCGGCGATTTGCGCCAAGTTTTTGCTGGTCGGGCAGCTGCTACTACCGATGCCAGATGTGAACAAAACCCGCGTGTGGTCGGCCATTCTGCCACGATCGGTGATTTACTTGCTCATTGTGCTTGTGTTGAGTTTTGTCGAAGAAGGCGTGCGCGGTGCGATACGTGGCGAAGGGTTTCTGCATGCCATGAGCGGCTTTGGCGGCGGCAATCCCCTGCGCATTTTTGCATTGGCCTGGCTATACTGGCTCATTCTTGTGCCATACCTGGTCATTGTGGGCCTGCTGGCTGAGCCGCCAGAGGGCAATCAGTAAATCGAGGTGGTGATGACGGCGATTATGGTGTGCAACCCGAAGGGCGGTTGCGGTAAAACAACTTTAGCCACTAATCTGGCCGGTTGGGCAGCGAACCAGGGAAAAACCGTGACGCTATGCGACCTGGACCGTCAGCAGTCGTCGTTGCGGTGGATGTCTTTTCGGGAAGAGTCGCTGCCGCCCGTGAATGGGTTCTTTGGGGGCGGCCAGTTGATGGCGTCGCTGCCCAAAGGGGCTGAGGTAACAGTCATCGATGCGCCGGCAGGCTTGCAGGGTTACAAGCTCAGCGACTATTTCCGCTTGGTGGATCGGGCGATCATCCCGGTGGTGCCATCTGTATTTGATATGGCCGCCACCGAAGATTTTCTAAATAGCCTGCGCAACGACCTGCGCGGTCAACGCGACAAGGTGGGGATCGTGGCGATGCGGGTGGATCCGCGGACACGTGCCGCCGTGATGCTGGAAGAGTTTTTGCAACACTTTGATTTGCCCATACTGGCGTACATTCGCCCGACCTCCAACTACGTGAATGCTGCTGCTTCGGGTCGTACGGTCTTTGATCCTCCGCGCTCGCGCCACGCAAGAGATCTTGAGCAATGGGCGCCGCTGCTCAAGTGGCTTGAAAAGTAGGAGACTGGCCCCATCTCCTGAAATGTCAGAGCGAGATAGTTCTTGACATAGGTTTATGGAGCCTGCATAATGCTTGGCTTCTCGGACGCGGGGTGGAGCAGTCTGGCAGCTCGTCGGGCTCATAACCCGAAGGTCACAGGTTCAAATCCTGTCCCCGCAACCAACACTACATGTGTCGGCAGTTCGAGATGAAGTGTTGACAGGCTTCCTTTAAAGTTGCTATAGTCTCGCTTCTCTGCTGACGGGGCCCTTGGCCCGGTGAGTGGAACTGATCTTTAAAAACATAGACAACCGATAGGTGTGGGTGTTTGCTTGACGGAGACAGAACTTCGGTTCTGCTCAAGAGTTAAGTAGTGCACTTACGCCTAAGGATAGAAATATCCGTCAAGCGTGAGTTTTAAACAGGAATTAAACTAAAGAGTTTGATCCTGGCTCAGATTGAACGCTGGCGGCATGCCTTACACATGCAAGTCGAACGGCAGCATGGAGAGCTTGCTCTCTGATGGCGAGTGGCGAACGGGTGAGTAAAGCATCGGAACGTACCGTGTAATGGGGGATAACGTAGCGAAAGTTACGCTAATACCGCATACGACCTGAGGGTGAAAGCAGGGGATCGCAAGACCTT
>VEQD01000012.1 GCA_018883385.1 Rhodocyclaceae bacterium
CGCCAGCAGCAATCGGCCAAGGTGTTGGCCATGAAATTGCCGGAAGTCTGATGAAGAAATCGTTCATTCCGGCACCGGCGGTGCTGGGCATGCTCGGTGGCGGCCAACTTGGCCGCTATTTCGTTATGGCCGCCCACGAGCTGGGCTATCAGGTCTGGGTCTTGGACCCGGATGCGGACAGTCCGGCCGGCCGTATTGCCGATCGCCACCTTTGCGCGGCCTATGATGATGCCGCCGCCATGGCCGAACTGGCGGCGGGTTGTTCGGCCGTCACGACAGAGTTTGAAAACGTACCGGCAGAAACGCTGGCGATTCTGGCGGAGCAGGTGCCGGTGCACCCCTCGGCCGCGGCCGTATCGGTCTGCCAGGATCGTATCGCTGAAAAGACCTTCCTCAAAAAGAATGGATTGCCGCATGGCCCGTTCGCCGAAATCAATACGCTTGAGGATCTTTACGCCGCGCCGGCGCATCTATTCCCAGGCATTCTTAAAGCCGCACGTCTGGGCTACGATGGCAAAGGTCAGGCGGTGGTGAATGATCGGGCTGCTGCCGAAGCGGCCTGGCTTGAGCTGGGGCGTGTCCGCTGCATTCTCGAAGCCAAGTTGCCGCTGGACTATGAAATATCCGTCGTGCTGGCGCGCGGCCAGGACGGCCGTGTCAAAGCCTTTCCCTCGGCCGAAAACCGCCACCGCAACGGCATTCTGGATGTAAGCATCGTACCCGCTTGGCGAGTTGACCAAAACGCGGTGTGCGTCACAGACAACGCTGGTGATGTGGCCGAAAAACTAGCGGGATGCCTGGGTTATGTCGGTACGCTGGGTGTCGAGTTTTTTGTGTCGCATGGACAACTCGTGGTGAACGAAATGGCGCCGCGACCGCACAACAGCGGGCATTACACAATCGACGCCTGTGCGACCAATCAGTTCGAGCAGCAGGTGCGTGCGCTGTGCGGCCTGCCGCTGGGCGACAGTCGTGCCCATTCGGCGGCCGTGATGGTGAATCTCCTGGGCGACTTGTGGTTCGATGGCTGTAAACAACGTGAGCCAGATTGGGCAGCCTTGTTGGCGATTCCAGGGTTGTGTTTGCACCTGTACGGTAAGCAATCACCCCGGGTGGGGCGCAAGATGGGGCACTTCACGGTGATTGGTGACAACGCCCAACAGGTGTTCGAAGGCGCCATGCAAGCCCGAAAAGTTCTCGGATTGCCCGATGCCTGAGATCGCATCGGGTCAGTCTCCCGAAGCGATTGACCAGGCAGTCGCATTGCTTCGTGCGGGTCGGTTGATCGGTTTGCCGACGGAGACCGTGTACGGTCTCGCTGCCGATGCGGACAATCCTGACGCAGTTCGACAGGTTTTTACCGCCAAGGGACGCCCGGCCGATCATCCGTTAATCGTGCACCTAGGCGCCGATGATTTATTGACGCATTACGCACGCGATATTCCGGATGCGGCTTGGACCCTAGCCGAAGCATTTTGGCCAGGTCCGCTCACCATGATTCTCAAAAAAGCGCCCGACGTGCCCGACGTGGTGACGGGGGGGCAGGACACCGTTGGCGTACGAATGCCCGGCCACCCAGTGGCCTTGTCACTACTGCGTGCCTTTGCCGAGGCACAGCGACAGGCCGGCAAAGCCGGTGGTGGCCTTGCAGCACCCTCGGCCAATCGGTTCGGACGCATTAGTCCGACCACGGCACAGCATGTGGCGGATGAACTCGGTGATGCTGTGCCATTCATTCTGGATGGCGATGATTGCCAGGTCGGTATTGAATCAACGATTGTGGACCTATCACGAGGCAAACCAATCATACTGAGACCAGGTGCCGTCAGCGCAGCGCAACTCAGTCTCGTCTTGGGTGAGCCGGTGGCAATGCAGTCTGCTGTCGCTAGCGAGCCCCCCCGAGTTTCCGGATCTCTGGCATCGCACTATGCGCCTCAAACGCCCTTGAAGGTAGGCGATGCTGAAATGATTGCGCAGGCTTTGCAACAGTCGCAGCGTATCGCTGCGATCGTCAGAGATGACGCTGGCCTGAAATCACAGCCAAACGTTGTGGTCCTGGCGAATCATCCGGCGGCTTATGCCCATGACCTGTATCGCGTTCTGCGTGAACTCGATGCCGGCGGTTATTTCCAGATTCTGGTGCAGGCTTTGCCGGATTCGGTTGCCTGGGCGGCCGTGCAAGACCGTCTTAACCGCGCTGCCCACCGAGATGGCTTGGATAAGCCTTAACACCAGTTACTGCCTGGCCAGCGTCTTGAGTGCGTTGACTTGATCCAGTAAAGGCTGTGGAATTTTGTCAGGTGTTTCACGCAGTGACTGAATCAGTGCGATATTCTCTTGAAAGTCTGCCGTCTCTGGCCAACCAGGAATAGGAGGTGTGCCGCCTGCTTCGGCTGGGAACAGGGTGATTGGGTTGCCATGCTGAAAACCCAAAAGTTCGGGGCGCCGTCTCGGATTGGCAAATCCTTCGCCTTCCGTGCCGCGCATGAGCAGTGCCGTTGCTTGCTGTGCTTGTAACAGAGTGCTCATACGAATCAGGTATTCCGGGTGTGTCACGTTGACAACACGGACGGTGTGACCGGGACATGGATCCAGTAATTTGCACAGCGTATGCGCAGAATTGCGCAGACCGAGCCGGCGTCGCAACGCGAGTAAGCGGTTGAGCGCCGGATTAAGTAGCCCGACGTCCGTCAGCGCAATACCCGTGCCGACGATTTGCTGCTGAATCTCGTCCAACGATTCGGCAGCCGAGATGCCACAGGCGTTAAACAGGGGGAATGGATCCTCGCGGTTATCGAAGTCGTGTCGGCCATGAATCAGCACGGGAAGGCCGGCATCGCGCAACAGGATGGCCAGCAGCGGCAATAGGTTGGGTTGCCGGCGAACGCCATTGTAGGAGGGCAGCACAATCAGCGGGCGTACCGTCGGATTCAGCTGCAGCGTCGTGGCCTGCATGGCGCGACAGAATCCCAGGAGCTCTTCGTCTGATTCACTTTTGATGCGTAGCGATAACAGAATCGCACCCAACTCCAGATCAGGTACCTGATCCGAGAGCATCGCTGTGAACAAACGTTCTGCGTCGACCAGCGACAAATCGCGGGCGCCTTTGGCGCCGCGTCCGATCTCTTTGATCAGCGGCGGCAATGCGATGGGATCAGCTGACATGGCGATGCTCAGGGAAGAAGCAGAAAAGCGGCAATCGCCACGAGGGTGGGTGGTAGCGCCCACAGGAATAGCCGGGTGGCGGCGATAGTTTTTTCAGGAAAGCAGTCTTTGAGCAGCGAATAGCCCGCCGGGTTCGGGGCGTTCGCGATCACCGTCAGGCCGCCGCCAGCTAATGCGCCCGTGACGAGCGCGTAGCGGAATGCAGCGTCCGTGCCTTCGACAAGACTTCCGAGATAGGTGATGGCGGCATTATCGGTAATGGCTGTCAAGGCGGTTGCCGAAAAGAACAGGACTGTCGGTGTCAGCCCGGTCAGTAGATCTTGCAGCCACCAGGCCTGCAGACCGCCCAGCACGACCAGGCCAGCCAGAAAGAATGCGACCAAGAGTGCCTCACGCAGCATCAATCGCGTTTGATACATCGGGTAGGCGGCGGTATAGCCTAGAAAGAGCAGGAAAAGCCCCATAAAGACCACCGGGTAATGGTGAAACGCCACGGCGGTGGCCAGAAACGTGATGTGAATCAGGGTGACGCTGACGGGCACTTTTTTGCCATGGATCTTTTGGTCGGCGACTTGAGTATTGGGCGGTAGTGCTCGAAGCCAGCGTTTTCCGATCCAGGTCAGCACCGCCGCATTGAGCGAGACCGCAAGGGCAGATCGCCAGCCAATTTGGCTGATCATGAAACCGATATCCCAATCCCACTTGGCTGCGACCATCAATACCGGTGGTGCAGCAAAGGGTGTTAAAGCACCGCCGATCGAAATGTTGACGAAGAGGGTGGCGATGGTGGCATATTTAAACCAGGGTGGCAGGTCGTGGCGGAGAAATTGTTCGCGTAATAAAAGCGCGGCAACGGTCATTGCCGCAGGTTCGGTGATGAAAGAGCCGAGTAGCGGCATGACCGACATCACGACCAGGAACCGGGCGACCATCGGGTTGAGCGGCAGCAGTCGTGCGAGCTGATCGTTAATGCTGCCGGCCGCTTCAATGAGTGGGCGGCTTGCCGCAATCACCATCAGTACAAATACCAGCATGGGTTCGTTGTAATTACGGCTTTCCAGATAGCTAATGGCTGAATGAGAAGAGTCGATGACGCTGATAGCCAACACCAGAATTGCAGCCCATAACCCGAAGACCACTTCAACTTCGCCGAGCAAATGAAATAGGCCGGCGTGCTTGGGGTAAACGTGCGAAAGATGTTCGACACGACTGGCCAGAAACGTATGCAAGAGCGCGAGCGCAAACAGACTCGTTGCAACGATTTCGATCGTGTTGAAATGCACCATGAGGATTAATTTCGTTCAGGAGAAATCGAGAAGCGTTCCAGGCCATGTTCGATTTGAAGGGCTTTCACGAGCCCCCCAAGATCGATATGGTTCTTCGGGCCAGAAGTGGCAGTGAATGAACAGATCTGATGGTTTTTGGTGATACCCAAACTGATCGTATCCTCGCGCAAATTAAGTCCATAAGATTTGGCGAGGGTTGCCAGAACATGCATATCGGGCTGGCTTTCGACCGTATAAGTGAGCTCGAAGTAATAGCGTTTGAGCTTCGGAAGCCATTGCTCCAATTGCAGAACGATGCTCATACTGAAGGCGCAGAGCAACGCCAGGGAAATGCCTGCGACGTAAAAACCCAAGCCGATCAGAATGCCGATTGCCGCCGCCGCCCAGATAGAGGCCGCGGTTGACAACCCGCTCACCGATCTGCCTTCATGAATGATCACGCCGGCTCCCAGGAAACCAATGCCGGTCACAATCCCCTGAATCACGCGCGAGGGGCCGTCGGCAGTGATGATGGTTATTTCCTGACCCCCAAACCAGATTTCCGGCATGCCAAAGACGGCGACGATACCGGTCGATGCCATGCAGACTAACGAAAACGTCCGCATCCCGGCGGCGCGCCCGTGATAGGAGCGTTCGTAGCCGACAAACATGCCGAGCAGCATCGAACCCAGAAGATGCATGAGGAGCAAGACATTGCCTTCGACAGTTTCGCGTGACCAGAAGCTGAGTAGGGTGGGGGTGTCTGGCAGAGTCATCGAGGAATTCCAGTCCAGAGATTGGGATCCCCCGATTATACGGATGTGCGTACACTCAATAACAATGGCCACCCGAAGGTGGCCATTGTGTCGTGAGTCAACGTGGTCAGGCTTTTTTGACGAAGCAGGCCTTCAGCATGATGTTGCCGAAGTCCGATTTGCAGTCGAGTTCGTGGTCGCCGTCAACAATACGGATGCTTTTGATCTTGGTGCCGACCTTCATGGTGCTGGAGGAGCCCTTGAGCTTGAGATCTTTGATCAGTACAACACTGTCGCCATCGGTGAGCACATTGCCGTTTGCATCCTTGACGATCCGTGGGCCATCCTCTTCTACCCCTTCTGCCACCATCGGCCATTCGAAGCCACAGTCGGCGCAGACATAGTTGCTGCCGTCTGGGTAGGTGTTTTCAAGAGTGCATTGCGGGCAGGCAGAAATTGCGGACATGGCTTAACTCATGAGACGGGCGAAAGCCGTTATTGTACTGCCCGTTCGAAACGGTAGCCGTCCATGGCGATGACCAGATCGTCGACGCCGGCATAGAAGCGTTGTGACCTTGGCTTGTCCCCGGCCGCACCCAGCGCCACGAAGAAGGGCATGAAGTGGTCTTCCGTCGGATGTGCCTGGAGGGCATCGCTTGCCGTTTTTCGATAGTCAATCAGGGCGGTCGTGTTGCCTGTCTGGAGTTGGTGATCCACCCAATCGGCGAAGCGTGTGACGTAGTCTGGGGTGGAGAGTCCGTTGCGCACACAAAGCATGTAGTCGCGCAGGTTGTGCGTAATGCTCCCCGTGGCCATGATGAGAAAGCCCTGGTCGCTAAGCGGCTTGAGTGCCTGGCCGAGTGCGAAGTGATAGGCCGCGCCGCCATCCGCCTTGATCGATAGGGGTATGACGGAAATATCTGCCGCGGGGTACATCATGCGTAGCGGTACCCAGGCACCATGGTCGAGGCCACGATGCGCATCAATGCGCGGCGCATAACCGGCGGCCTTCAGGCAATCAACCACTTGTTGTGCGAGGCCAGCATCGCTATGGGCGGGGTACTTCAGCGTGTAGAGCTCACTGGGGAAACCGCTAAAGTCGTAAATGGTTTCCAGTTCATCCGCACTGCCTACGGTCGGTTCTCTTGTCTCCCAGTGCGGGCTAAGGACGACAATGGCTTTAGGCCGGTCAATTTTTTGGGCGAGTGCCACCAACGATGCGCCCGCCGACCCTGGCCGAAGGGCGAAGGTGGGCGCACCATGCGGCACAAACAGGGTGGGTAGCGTCATGCAGGCTAGGCTTTGAGCTGACGAGGTAAGTCAAAAACCAGGACTTCGGCTTGCTGTCCATGCGAAAGGGTTATCGCAGGCTCATCATGCAACATAAGGGCATCTCCGGCATCAAGTGCTTCGCCATTGATAGTGATGTGGCCACGCGCTACGTGAACATATGCCATACGATCATCGACCAATCTGTGCGTGGCGGTTTCCGTGCCATCGAACAGGCCCGCGTAGAGTCGGGTGTCTGTGTGGATCGTCACCGCCCCCTCGGCACCATCCGGCGCGGCGACGAGCCGCAATTTGCCGCGTTTTTCAGCGGGGTCGAAGGCGGTCTGCTCGTATTCGGGTTTCAGATCCTTCTGGTCGGGCAAGATCCAGATCTGAAGTAGATGACATGTTTCGGTTGGGTGACGATTGAATTCGCTGTGATAGACCCCGGTGCCTGCCGACATGCGCTGGACTTCGTTGGGGCGGATGATTTCTTGGTGCCCCATGCTGTCCTGATGGGTCAGTTGACCCTCGAGAATGTAGGTAACGATCTCCATGTCCTTGTGCGGATGCATGCCAAAGCCAGTGCCGGCGGCGACCCAGTCTTCATTGATGACGCGCAGCGGGCCAAAGTGCATATGGTTACGGTCGTAGTAATCAGCGAAAGAAAAGCTGTGGAACGAGCGTAACCAGCCGTGGTCGGCGCGGCCGCGGTCGTTGGCCGGTCGTTTGATCAACATCGTGTTGGCTCCATTGAATGCATGGCTGACACTTTAGGGGGTATGTCTGGGGTGTGCCGTGAATGAATTGATGGCATTATTCAATTTATTTGAATAGACGAGGGCTCATGTCCCCCCAATCCCGTACCTCGCCCTTGACGCCGGAATTGCTTGAGATGGTGCGATTGATTGCCCAGACCGGCAGCTTTGCTGCAGCGGCACGTGCGCTGGGTAAGGTGCCCTCTGCGGTCACCTATAGTGTGCGTCAGTTGGAAGAACAACTTGATGTGTTGCTATTTGATCGCCGGTCGCGACAGGCGCAATTGACGGAGGCCGGCGCGGCCCTGGTGAAAGAGAGTGAACGGCTGCTGAGCGAACTGGCGTCAGTCGCGCAACGGATCAAGCGTGTCGCGACAGGTTGGGAAGCCGAATTCAACATTGCCGTTGATAGCATTGTGACGGAACGGGCGATTCTTGATCTCGTGGGCGATTTTCTCGCGCAAAAATCGCCCACACGCATTCGCCTTTTGCGCGAAACCTTGTCCGGTACCTGGGAGGCACTCGTGAGCGGTCGTGCCGATCTGGCTATCGGGGTCGCTGATCAGCAGGTCACCGCGGCAGGTATTCAGAGCGCGCCCCTGGGTGAATTGCCTTTTCTGTTTGTCGTGGCACCGGGGCATCCGCTGGCCAGTGCGACAGGTCCGATCACCGATGATCTATTGAGACCACATCGTATGGTGGCATTGGCCGATAGCGCCCGCCAGATGACACCCATGACCGTAGGCTTGTTGCCCGGACAGGATGTCCTGACGGTGCCGTCCATGGCGCTCAAGATTGATGCGCAAATGCGCGGTTTAGGCTGCGGCTATCTGCCAGAACCGTTGATTCGGGATGCGCTGGCGGGCGGTCAGTTGGTCGAGAAAGAACGCATACCGGTTCGTCGGCCAGCGATGTTGTCGTACGCTTGGCGTGTCACGGCCGGACAGGCTGGCCCGGCACAGCGTTGGTGGCTTGAACGTCTGGGGCTAACGCGAACACGTCAAGCGCTACTGGGGGAGCTGGTGCTGCCGGGCAAAGCGGGCAAAGGTGGCTAAAGACGATGTGCTGGGATGCTTGCAAATGAGAATGGTTACTATTAAAATAAGCTCAGTCTGTCGTTTGTACCCCCTTGCAAAGGTCTGCCCATCATGTCGCAAAATCGTCGCATCCTCGTGAATCCGTTATGTGCGCTGGCACTCGGATTACTGCTCGCGGGCCCGGTGGCCGCCGATACCGTCACCGTGTACTCGGCCCGTAATGAGCAGCTGATCAAACCGCTGTTTGATGCCTTTACACAGGAAACAGGGACCCAGATTCAGGTGCTGACGGATAAAGAGGGTCCATTGCTGGAACGCCTCAAAGCCGAGGGGGCGAAAACATCCGCCGATGTGCTGATTACGGTCGATGCCGGCAATCTCTGGCAAGCCAGCCAGATGGGCTTGCTGCGTTCGATCAAGTCTCCAGTCCTCAGCGCCAACATCCCGGCCAATCTGCGCGATCCGCGCGGCGAGTGGTATGGCCTTTCGGTGCGGGCGCGCACAATCATCTACAACAAGAAGACGGTCAACCCCGCCAGCTTATCGACCTATGAAGCGCTGGCTGGGCCAGAGTGGAAAGGCAAGCTCTGTCTGCGAACCTCGAAAAAGGTCTACAACCAGTCGCTGGTGGCGACCATGATCGCCACGCAGGGTGAAAAGCAGACCGAGCAGATCGTGCGGGGTTGGGTGGCCAATCTGGCGACCGATGTGTTTCCCGATGACAATGGTGTCATCAAAGCGGTCGCGGCCGGACAATGCGAGGTAGGGATCGTCAATACCTATTACCTGGCGCGTCAGCTGGATAAAGATCCGAATATGCCTGTGGGGTTGTTCTGGGCAAACCAAAAATCGCGCGGCGTTCACGTCAATGTATCCGGTGCGGGTGTGACGCGGTATGCGCCAAATCCTGCCGGTGGGCAGAAGTTGATCGAATGGCTCTCTGCCGGCAAGGCGCAGGAGATCTACACGGACAAGGATTTTGAATATCCGGCGAACCCGCAAGTGAAAGCCGACTCGATTATTCGCCAGTGGGGTTCATTCAAGATGGATCTAATTAACGTGTCCAAAGCAGGTGAGTTGCAGGCCGCAGCTACCAAGCTCATGGATAGAGCCGGTTATCGCTAATGCGCGTGTTTGCTGCCAACGTGTTTTTGAAAGCGGATGCATAGCCGGGGATCGATCTGGCATTGGCGTGGCTGGGGCCCGTTCAGGGCTCTGGTCATTGCTGCCTTGACGCTGGTGCCTTTGTTGGTGGTGTTGGCGTCTTTTTTCGATCCGCAACCGGAGGTGTGGTCGCACCTGGCGACCTATGTGCTCCCGGGCGTACTCTGGAATACCGTTGTTTTGATTTTTGGGGTTGGCGCCGGTGTCTTGTTTCTGGGGGTTCCCTTAGCCTGGCTCACTGCGGTTTGTGATTTTCCTGGCCGCCGGTTTTTTGCCTGGAGCCTGATGCTGCCGCTGGCGATGCCGGCCTACGTGCTGGCATTTGTGCAAGTAGGGTTGCTGGACTTCACGGGCCCCGTGCAAACATGGTTGCGCGACTGGTTGGGAACTTCGAACTGGTTTCCCCCGATTCGTTCTACCGGTGGTGTAGTGCTGGTGCTGACGCTTGCGTTTTATCCGTACGTCTACCTTCTGGCGCGCAATGCATTCATCACCCAGGGGCTCCGCGCTGTGGAAGCCGCCCAGGCGCTGGGTTATAGCCGCGCGCAGGCTTTCTGGAAGGTGGCCCTCCCCATGGCGCGACCATGGATTGCCGGTGGTATGACACTTGCACTGATGGAAACGCTGGCTGATTTCGGTAGCGTGTCGATCTTCAGTTTTGATACGTTTACGACAGCAATTTATAAGGCCTGGTTTGCACTGTTCAATTTGCCGGCGGCCAGTCAGCTGGCGTCATTACTGGTAATGTTCGTGCTGGTGTTGGCTGCTGTCGACCAGCGGTTACGCCAAAACCGTCGTTATGCAGCCAAGAATTACAGTCCGGTACGTATCCGTTTACAGGGTGGTGCCCGCTGGGGTGCCATCCTATTTTGTAGCGTCATTCTGGCGATGGCCTTTGTCGTGCCCTTGATCCAATTGCTGGTCTGGGTGTACTCGGTCTGGCATGAAGATTTTGATGGGCGCTACCCGGTCTTCTTGCTCCATTCGATCTGGTTGGCTGGTTTGGCGGCGGTGGCGGTAACAGTGCTGGGGTTGCTTTTAAGCGCTATTCGTCATCACCATCGCGACCCATTGACGCAATGGATTGTGCGGCTGGCAACGCTGGGTTATGCCATACCGGGGACGGTGCTGGCGGTTGGTGTTTTTATACCCATCGCCTGGTTGGATAATCAGTTACTGACACTGGCGTCGTGGTTTGGTTGGGAAACATCACAGATTTTGAAGGGCTCGCTGCTGGTCATGTTGTTGGCGTTGTCAGCCCGTTTTTTAGCGGTGGCCTATCAACCCATCGACGCAGCGATGCAGCGGATTACGCGTAACCAGGGAAATGCAGCACGTTCATTGGGACTGTCGCCAAGGCAGACACTGATGCGGTTGCAATTACCCATGGTACGTGGGGGCTTGCTGACGGCTGCTTTGATTGTGTTCGTGGACGTGATGAAAGAAATGCCGATTACCCTAATGACACGTCCCTTTGGCTGGGATACCCTCGCTGTCAGGGTGTTCGAAATGACTTCGGAAGGTATGTGGGATCGTGCCGCGCTACCAAGCCTGGCGATTGTGCTGGCCGGATTGCTTCCGGTCATTCTGCTGGTTCGCAAGTCTGAATCCGGTTTGCATTGAAATGACATTGAACGGGCATGATGGATGCGTTGATTCTTGATTCGGTGGTGCTAGGCTACGGCGACAGACCGGTGGTCAGTGATCTTTCGTTTTCACTTGCCCCAGGCGAAATCGGTTGCTTGCTCGGTGGTTCCGGTTGCGGCAAAACGACCGTGCTGCGCGCCATCGCAGGCTTCGAACCCTTGCAGGGGGGGCGTATTGCACTTAATGGCCACTGGGTAGCAGATGCACAGTGGCGGCTCGCGCCGGAACGCCGACAGATCGGAATGGTCTTTCAAGACTACGCACTCTTTCCCCATCTAACGGTGGCCAATAACGTTGCCTTTGGTTTACGCGAATGGTCCCGTGTTGATCAATCCCGACGCGTCGCCGAAATGCTTTCTCTGGTCGGGTTAGCGGATGTCGAGCGCCGGTATCCGCATGAACTATCTGGGGGTCAGCAGCAGCGGGTGGCGCTGGCGCGCGCGTTGGCGCCGGGGCCAACCCTATTGCTGATGGACGAGCCATTCTCCAATCTTGACGTGGAGCTGCGCGAGCGCTTATCGATCGATGTGCACCACATTTTGAAAGCGACGGGGACCACCGGTTTGCTGGTCACGCATAATCAACAGGAAGCGTTTGCGATGGCAGATCGAGTGGGTGTGATGCTCGGTGGTGGCATGCAGCAATGGGCCTCTCCCTATGCGCTCTACCATGAGCCGGCGACCCGTCACGTCGCAACTTTCGTCGGTGATGGGGTGTTTTTGCCTGCGCATGTCCGTGGCCAGAACTGTATTGATTTCGAATTAGGTCAGCTCTGCCGTATTCAACCGGTGGACGTGCCCGATGGTGCCGAAGTGGATGTCTTGATTCGGCCCGATGATATTCAGCACGATGATGCTAGCCCGGTACGTGCGAAAGTTCTGGAGCGCGTTTTTAGGGGCGCAGCGTTTCTCTACACCCTGGAATTGACCTCGGGTGACCGGGTATTGTCTTTGGTGCCCAGCCATCATGATCACCAAATTGGTGAGATGATCGGTATCAGGCTCGAGATTGACCACCTGGTTGCCTTTCCAAAAGAGGCGATCTAGCAACGACAAAGGCGGGGGGTGTCATGGACGATATTCACAAACAGCCAATCCAGGCGCGGATCGACTGGCTAGAGGCGTTGGCAGAACGCCATGGTGAGATGTACCGCAGTCCAGAAGCCATGCTGGCGCGAACGCGCTATCAGAGTTGTCACCCCACCGCGATCGCCGTGCTCAAATGTATGGATGGCCGGATTAATATTCCGGTGGCGACTGAAACTCCCGTTGGCATTCTGATGCCCTTCAGAAATCTAGGTGGCCGCTTTGATTTGGGTTGGCCGCATCTGGGGGAGGTGCTGACGCAATATGTGATGGATCGCATTCGAGAAGGACGTCAGGTGTTGTTTCTGGTGACCTATCACTTTTCTCGTGGTGACCCGCATCGGGGGTGTGCTGGTTTTGACTACGATCAACAGGCGGCATTTGAGCATACCCGTGCCATACACCGTCAGATTGCACAAATTTTTGGCGAAACTCACGGTACGGTGTATCCCCTGATCTGTGGTTTTGAGACCGATGAAGATGCGCTCATTGTTCATGGGGCGAATGGGCAGGTGCTGGATATGGCGACCGTCACCGCAGAGTCCACTGCAACCCTGGCGCAACACCTGAGCCAATTGCTGCCGGATATGCCCCTGCAGCTTCGCGAGGATCTGTGCCCGTTGCTGGAGGGCAATGCGCGACACATTGCTCAGGTGCGCGAGCAGGCAAGGCTGGGTGAGCGCTTGCTCGACATCGAGCATCGGGAATGGATGATTTGTCTCGGGCGCGGTTTCGATTTTTTACACAAACCGAATTTGGCGCTGATTGTCGGGCCCTACAGTCCGGATCTTTCTGAACCCATCGCCCGCGCAGCTGGCATCATCGAAAACAATATGCTGGCTGGCAGAATTCCCGATGACGGCTTCTTGCTGTTGTCGTCCGTGCCGTATGAAAGCATTGGCGTGGATCGGGCACGGGCTGAAATGAAATCCAGATTCCTTGCGCGTTTTGCCCATGAGGTGATTACGCGCGTCAATCCGGCGTTAGCATCGAAAATGATCAGTCGCACGGCGGTGTTGGATTGGCATGCCCGGCGGCTGAGCTGGCTAACGGCCTGATCCGGCCTACTCTGGAAGTTCGTTGTACGAGGTGGAGAGGTCGTCGATCATTTGGCGCAGAATTTTGCGGATTTGCGCCTCGCTACAGCCCATGAGCAGGGCATCGTCGAGTGCTTCCTGAGCGAGCGCCCGTAATTCATCGTAGTTCTCGTTCAGAACCTTGATTTTTTCGGTGCAGGAGACGGGTGCGCCGCTGGGTTTGCGCCAGGTCGGTTTTTTCATGCCGCCATTTTAGCGCACGGCTTGTCGTCGACAGGATTGGGTGATCGCTGATAGTTTCGTGGTTCGTGAATATATTTAATGGTATATTGTTGCCCAAACAACTCACCGCCAATGACTCCTATGTCTGTAGCACTTAATCACACGCGTCAAGCTCCTAAGGGAAAACAGCCCACACCGGCCAATGCACCAGTCCTCGATCTGGAATGGATGCGGCATCAAGCGGGGCAAGTGGTTTCCTTGCTCAAGGTGATGGGTAATCCGGATCGCCTGTTGTTGCTCTGCCAGATGTTGCAGGGGGAGTACGCGGTTGGCGAACTGGAAGAGATGCTCGATATTCATCAGCCAACGCTGTCCCAGCAACTTGGTGTATTGCGTAACGAAGGCCTGGTCGCCACACGCCGCGAGGGCAAGTTCATTTATTACAGCGTGGCGCATCCACATGTTCAGATCCTTCTGGAAACACTGCACCGTCTTTACTGCACTGCCCCTGCGGCGACCCCGATCAAGCCGCTTGCTAAAAATTCCGGGAAGGGCTCTTGATCATGAGCATCGATTGGCAGACATTTAACGGGGCTACCGCCATCGCCGCATTGCTCGGTGGTGGCATGATCGGCGCCGCTGCCGTATGGCTGGCTTGGGCAAATGGGCGTATTGCCGGTATCAGCGGCATCATCGGTCACATGGTCGATCTGGTGGTGCAGCGCAAGCATGAGGCTTTTGGCTGGCGTGTGGCATTTTTGGTGGGACTCTTAGCTTCGCCACTCGTGTGGCGCTGGTTTGCCCCGTTGCCGGAGGTGCACGAGCAAAGCGGACTGATCGGCTTGCTGATCGGTGGGGTGCTGGTCGGATTGGGTACCCGGTATGCCAATGGATGTACTAGTGGGCATGGCATTTGCGGGCTTTCCCGTTTTTCACTGCGCTCACTGGTGGCGGTTTTAAGTTTCATGGGTTCAGCAATGGTTACGGTGTATGTGCTGCGGCACTTGTTGGGAGGTGTCGTATGAAATCGACGATGCCTTGGCTAACGGCCGGTCTGGCCGGTTTGTTGCTCGGTATGGGGTTGCTGCTGTCTGGTATGGCGAATCCTGCAAAAGTGGTGGGATTCCTTGATATCACAGGGTTTTGGGATCCATCGCTCGCTTTGGTGATGGGTGGCGGCCTGCTGGTGGCAAGCCTTGGCTTTGCGCTATTGCGGCAACGCCGCCGGACACTCTTGGGTGAGCCCTTGAACCTCCCGACCAACCGCACCATTAACGGCCGTCTGGTGGGTGGCTCTGTCCTATTTGGCATGGGTTGGGGGATGACCGGGATCTGTCCGGGGCCGGGATTGGTGCTATTGGGCGCAGGATTGGATGCGGGTCTGGTTTATGTTCTAGCCTTGCTCGTCGGAATGGCGTTGTACAGCCTGATCGAGCGGATGCGGCACCCCTACCACTAGGCTGTTTGACGCCCGACAGGCTCTTGGCTAGACTCCATGCTCTTTGCCACCCCAGAGAAGACGGAGTTTCACCATGAGCGATAACAATCATCCGATTCTGACCCTCATCGACGAGCAGGTGAAAGGCCATCCCGTTGTGCTGTACATGAAGGGCACGCCGCAGTTTCCGCAGTGTGGCTTTTCTCAGCGCGCCTGTAAGCTCCTCCGTGAAAGCGGCGTCAGCAAATTTTTCAGCGTCAATGTGCTCGAAAACTCGGACGTTCGTGAAGGTGTCAAGGTTTACGCGAATTGGCCGACGATTCCTCAGCTGTATGTGAATGGTGAGTTCATTGGCGGAAGCGACATCATGATGGAAATGTTCCAGGCGGGTGAATTACAGACGCTTCTCGAACCGTATAAAAACTAATGGAAACATTCCTGATTGCTACCGGTGTGGTGGCACTCGCCGAGATTGGTGACAAAACCCAGTTGTTGTCGCTGGTCTTGGCAGCGCGATACCGTGCGCCGTGGGCGATCAGTGCAGGCATTTTTGTAGCCACGTTGTTGAACCATGCGCTGGCGGCCTTGGTCGGCGAATCGGTTTTTGAATGGCTCGGCCCAGACTGGATGCGCTGGATCATTGGCCTGTCATTTATTGCGATGGCAATCTGGACGCTGATTCCGGATCGACTGGATGAAGACGAAGAGAACGCCGCAGAACAGAAATTGCGCCGTTATGGCGTTTTCGTGATGACTATGGTTGTATTTTTTTTGTTGGAGATGGGCGATAAGACCCAAGTCGCCACAGCGATTCTGGCCGCACGTTTCAACGAGTTGTTTTCAGTCGTCATGGGAACGACGGTTGGGATGCTTGTCGCCAATGTGCCACTGGTTTTCTTTGGCAACCTGTTGCTGCGCAAGATTCAGATCGAACTCGTACACCGCGTAACGGCAGTGCTTTTCCTCTTGCTGGGTCTGGCAACGCTGGCTGGGGTTTCGATTTAAACCGGTTTAACCCAGTCGTTTTTTGGCGCGTTCGATGGCGGCTTTGACCTGAGCCGGCGCCGTGCCCCCGATATGGTTGCGGGCGGCAAGAGATCCGTCGACCGTGAGTGCATGGACGACATCAGGTTCGATGAGTGGCGAAAAGTTTTGTAGTTCGCCAAGTGTCAGATCCGCCAGATCAACGCCTTTCTTTTCGGCTGCTTTGACGGCGAGACCTACGACTTCATGCGCTTCGCGGAACGGCAAACCTTTGCGTACCAGGTAGTCGGCAAGATCAGTCGCGGTGGCGTAGCCCTGGAGCAGGGCGTTGGCCATAGGTTCCGGGCGCACGGTAATGCCTGGCACGAGATCGACGAAAATGCGTAGCGTATCAGTCAGGGTATCGACGGCATCAAACAAGGGTTCCTTGTCTTCCTGATTATCCTTGTTATAGGCCAGCGGTTGACCCTTCATCAGAACGAGCAGGGTATTGAGGTCGCCGATGACGCGACCGGTTTTACCACGCGCGAGTTCGGGTACGTCCGGATTTTTCTTCTGCGGCATGATCGATGAGCCCGTGCAGAAGCGATCAGCCAGCATGACGAAACCAATGCGCGGCGTCATCCACAACACCAGTTCTTCGGAGAAGCGGGAAAGGTGAATCATCGCCAACGATGCGGCAGCACAAAACTCAATCGCGAAGTCGCGATCAGAGACAGCGTCCAGCGAATTCTCGCAAACGGCTTCGAAGCCAAGTTGTTCGGCGACGAACTGACGGTCGATGGGGTAAGTCGTACCGGCGAGCGCGGCACTGCCCAGGGGCAGACGGTTGACGCGGTGGCGGAGATCGTTCAGACGTTCGGCATCACGCGCTAGCATTTCGACGTAGGCCATCAGATGATGGCCAAAGGTAACGGGCTGGGCGACTTGCAAATGGGTGAAGCCTGGCATCGGCGTTGCCGCATGCTGTTCGGCCAGGATGACCAATGCCATTTGGAGCCGTTGGAAAAGCTCAATCAGGATATCAATGCTGTCGCGCAGCCAGAGGCGGATATCGGTGGCGACCTGATCGTTACGCGAACGACCCGTGTGCAGACGTTTGCCGGCATCGCCCACCAGGCTAGTCAGACGGTGTTCGATATTCAGGTGGACATCTTCCAGATCCAATGACCAAACAAACTCGCCGCGTTCGAGTTCGCCAAAAATCTGCGTCATGCCGCGTTCAATATCGGCAAGATCCTGTGCGCTGATGATGTGCTGTTTGGCCAACATACGGGCATGCGCCAGCGAACCACGGATGTCATGTTGCCACAGACGCTGGTCGAAGTTGACCGACGCGGTATAACGCTTCACAAGTTCCGACATCGGTTCTTCAAAGCGGCCGGCCCAGGTATAAGCCGTGGAAGCAGGAGTCTTGTCGTTGGCAGGCATGTCGATGAGTCGCAAGAGTGGCGGGTGAGCCCTTATTATAAGGGATGGTGCGTGCTACGATTGCACCCGTCCGGGCGCTACGCCCGGGGAATTCGTATTGATTGATCGCCATGCCCAAACCCCTTGTTATTGCTTCCCGTGAATCCCGTCTGGCCATGTGGCAGGCCGAGCATGTCCAAAATCGCTTACAGACGCAGAATCCGACGCGTGAGGTACAGATCCTGGGCATGACGACCCGGGGCGATCAGATACTGGATCGGCCGCTCGCCGACATCGGTGGCAAGGGTCTTTTCATCAAGGAGCTGGAAGTCGCCATGGCCGAAGGCCGTGCCGACCTGGCCGTACATTCGATGAAAGACGTGCCGATGGACATGCCGGAGGGGTTTGTCCTGGCGGCGATCACTGCGCGTGAAGACCCAAGAGATGCTTTTGTCAGCGCCCGTTATGACCATCTGGCTGCTCTTCCAGCCGGTGCGGTGGTCGGTACATCGAGTCTGCGTCGTGAAGCACAGTTGCGGGCGAAGTTTCCGCACCTGGTGATCAAGCCTTTGCGCGGTAATCTCGACACCCGCCTGAAGAAGCTCGATGCCGGCGAATACGACGCGATTATTCTGGCCGCCGCCGGTTTGGTGCGCCTGGGGTTGGCGGATCGGATTCGCATGCGGATTGATCCGTCCGAAATGTTGCCGGCACCCGGTCAGGGTGCGCTGGGTATCGAGATTTGTGATGGGCAACCGGAGAACCAGAGAATCGCCGAGGGCTTGGCAGACGACGAAACATCCGCCTGTGTCCGTGCCGAGCGGGCCTTTTCCCGTCGGCTCGGTGGTAGTTGTCATTTGCCGATTGCCGGCTTTGCCGTGGGCGAGGCGGATCGGCAGCTTTGGCTCCGTGGGCTGGTCGCCTCGGTGGACGGTACACAAGTCATGGCAGGTGAGTGCCGAGGCGCCTGGGCAAATGCCGAGGTGCTAGGCAGAGCCCTGGCCGAACGCTTGCTGGCCGAGGGCGCAGATGTACTCATCACTCAACTGAATCACCCGCTCGCCTAGAATATGATGTCGCCGCAACACTCCCTGAGCGGCAAACGTTTTCTGGTGACGCGGCCAGAAGGCCAGGGAGATCGCCTGGTTCAGGGCATACGTGCGCTGGGAGGCCATGTGGCCCATATGCCTTTTTTGGCGATCGAGCCGGCAGATGATCTCACAGCACTGCAACAGATCGCGAATAGACTGACTGAGTATCGTGCCTGTATTTTTATCAGCGCCAATGCGGTCAGCGTGGCTTGGCCGGTCTTGTCTGCTGCGCACCCGTTGGGTTGGCCTGTCGCCGTTACTGCGGCAGCTATCGGTCCGGGAACGGCGCATGTGTTGCGTTCATATGGCATCCCGAAGGTGGTGCTACCAGAAAGCGCTTTTGATTCCGAAGGCTTGCTGGCTGAGGCATTTTTCTCTGAAGTAGCATGCCGTGGACAGGTCTTTGCGCTCATTCGTGGTGAAGGTGGTCGAGACTTTCTGGCGCAGTCTTTACGTGCACGGGGGGCTCGTGTGGATGAGGCGGCGGTTTACCACCGGCAGCTGCATCCCGCAGCGCTTCAGGCGCTTCAGGTATGGTGCAATCCCGAGTTGGAACCCGGGGTCTTGCTGATCAGCAGCAGCGAATCTTTGCAACGCGTCATCAGTGCCGCCAGCGCAGATCTGGCGCGAGCACTCAAGGCCTGCCTGGTGCTTGCGCCTCACCCGCGAATTGCCGAGGTGGCGCGTCAGTTGGGCTTTAAACAGGTGGCGACCACGTCGGGTGGCGATGAAGGGATGCTGCGCTATTTGCAAACGTATAATGGGCTTACATCGCCTGAATAGAACGGAGATCTTATGAGCGACGCCCCAATGTCGGATCAGCAACCGCAAGAGGCCCCGAATGCCAAGAAACGGCCAGCACAACGGCGCCGGTTGCCGAGCAGCCGGTGGGTATGGGTAGTTGGTCTGTTGTTGATCATTGGATTTGGGGCCCAACAGCTGGTGACGGTGCGTTTCTGGGAAACGCTGGATAACGAAGCAGGCCAAATCGCCACGGTTGACGGGCGGCTGACCACTTTGGAAGCCGCAATGGCGGATCAGACGCGTTTGCGTGACGATGTACAGCAGATGCAACAGGCTTTGCAACAGGAACGGGCGCTGCTGGGTCTGGATCGTATCGAACAGCAGATCGACGCCGGTTGGCAGATCTGGCAGGGGACAGGAAATACCAAGACCTTAGTCGTGGCCTTGCAGAATGCGCAGCGGAGCCTGGCCAACGAACCGGGTGCCCCCGCCCAGGCGCTAAGACTGGCCATTGGCCGCGACCTGGTCGTCCTCAAATCACAGCAAGTCCTCGATCTGCGGTTGGCGGTTGAAAATATCGATATCGTGATCGCCAGCATTGATAAGTTGCCGCTGGTGCAGGACCGCCGTGTTCCTGCCGATAACGCGATAGATGCCAACCCGGCAGATGAACCACCCCTGCCAGCAACGCTGCTGGAGCGTGGCCGTCTGTTTGCGACCGCCATTGCCCAAGAGATCTGGCAGGCAATCCGCGGCATGATACGTGTGCAGCGTCTGGATCATGCGGAGGCCGGTCTCATCGCCCCGGAACAAAAGGTGTTTCTGCAACAAGGCTTGCGCCTGTTACTTTTGGACGCCCGACACGCCTTGATTATGCGCAATGCGGCGGTGTATCAGCAGACGCTGGGTCAGGCGCGTGCCTGGATGATGAAATATGCCGACACGGCCGATGCCCTGGTGAAGGATGATCTGGCAACGTTGCAAAAACTGATGGCGCTGAACGTTGATCCGGCAGCGATCAGTCTGGAAGAATCGCGTAAGGCACTGGTAGCGGCGCGTTCGGCACTCTCGGGCGAGCCTGTTGCTGCCGATGACGTAGCGCAGGAAGCTGCTTCACCGTCGACGGAGTCGGCGAAAGCCGAGGATGCAGGCAAAGCGCAGGACAGTGCGAAAGGGTCGGCACAATGAGACGGTGGCTGATCTGGGGGCTAGCGCTTGCCACCCTGGCGGTAGTGATTGCCAATCTTATGGCGCACAACAATGGGTACGCACTCATTGTGCTATCGACCTGGCGCATCGAAATGTCGCTGAATTTTCTCGTGCTGGCGATGGTGGCTACATTGATCGCCGGTGCCGTATTGCTGAAACTTATTCAGGGCGTAGTACGCTTGCCGGCAAGCCTGGTGCGTTACCGGGCATTGCGCCGTCAGCGCAAGGGCGAGCAGGCCTTTCTCTCATCGCTGCGACTGCTGCTCGAGGGGCACTTTGAGGCATCGATCAAGGCAGCGGAGCGTGCCCGCAAGTTGGGCTTTGCGTCAGGTTATGCCGATCTCCTGGCGGCGCGTGCTGCGCAGGGGTTGGACGATGCCGATCGCGCGGCCGTATGGTTAGGGCGCGTCGAGTCCGATGACGCGTCGCTGGTCGCTGCCCGCCTAGAGCAGGAGGCGGAGATGCTGGTCGCGCGTCGCCAATACGAACCTGCCCTGCAGGTCCTAGAGCTGGCAAAACGTCAGACTCGACCGCCTGCGAGTACGGCAGCCCTGCGATCTGAGTTGCGCGCCTTGCTGGGCACCGAGCGCTGGGAGGACGTGTTGGTCCAGGTGCGAGACTTGCGACCACGCGATGGGTTGTCGCAGACATTTCTGGCGAGCTGTCGTCGTCAGGCGCACTTGGGCAATCTGCGCCACTATCGCAGCGATCAGCAACGTTTCAGTATGTATCTCACCCAGATCCCCCATCAGGAGTGTGACGCCGATCTGCTGGATGCTGCGGATGCCATGCTGAGTCGCATGGTGGCAGATCCGTGGACGTCAAAGGCACGCGCGTTTATCGACGCACGCCGGGTTCGTTAGAGGGCAGAGAACCGTTTTACGGGTGGTTTCAGGCTAGCCAATTCTGGTGTGGCAGGAAATCGGTATACAGCGTCGCTTCGGGTGACCCGGCCTCTGGGTGCCAGTCGTAGCGCCACTTCACGATCGGTGGCATCGACATCAGGATCGATTCGGTTCGCCCACCCGATTGCAGGCCAAACAGTGTTCCTCGGTCGTAGACGAGGTTGAATTCGACATAGCGCCCCCGCCGATAAGCCTGAAAATCCCGCTCACGCTCGCCCCAGGGGTGATCGCGTCGACGCATGAGTATCGGCGTGTACGCATCGATAAAGGCGTCACCCACCGAACGGGTGAGTGCAAAGCTCGCCTCAAAATCCGGTTCATTCAGGTCGTCATAAAAAACGCCACCGACACCGCGGGCCTCGTTACGGTGCTTGAGAAAGAAATAGCGGTCACACCAATCCTTGAAGCGTGGGTAGTAATCTGCGCCATGGGGTGTCAGCGCATCGCGACAGGTCTGATGAAAATGCACGGCGTCTTCGTGGAAGCCGTAGTACGGGGTGAGATCCATGCCGCCGCCAAACCAGAACACCGGTGCCGCTTCCGGTTCCTGTTTGGGCGGGTGTGCGACGAAATAGCGCACATTCATGTGGGCCGTTGGGCAGTAGGGATTACGGGGATGCATCACCAGTGATACGCCCATGGCTTCGAAGGGGCGTCCCGCGAGTTCAGACCGGTGTGCCGAAGCAGAGGGGGGGAGTTGATCGCCCATGACGTGCGAGAAATTTACGCCGCCACGCTCAATCAGATGACCTTCTTCGATCAAGCAGGAAACACCACCACCGCCTGCCGGACGCGTCCAGTGATCTTGGCGGAACGTCTGGCCATCGAGTGCTGCGAGGGCATCGACAATCCGCTGCTGCAGACCGCGCAAATAGCTTTCAACTATCTGGGAACGTTGCGGACCTGGTTGCGCGGACATGGTGGCGTGATTCTGGACGATCAGCGATGGATGGCGCGGTAGCCGATGTCCTTCCGGTACTGCATACCGTCGAAGCGGATCGTGTCTACGACTTCACGGGCGCGCTTTTGTGCCTGTGCAACATTCTCGCCCAGCGCCGTAACACACAATACGCGGCCGCCGTTAGTCACGACCTGACCGTTCTCATCCATGGTGCCGGCGTGAAATACATGGGCATCCTCGCCTGCCGCGTTGCCCGTGGGCAGGCCATGAATGACATCACCCTTGCGCGGCGTTTCTGGATAGTTCTGCGCAGCAAGCACGATACCCAGCGCAACGCGGCGATCCCATTGGGTCTCTGTCTGGTCGAGTGTGCCGGCAATGGCATGTTCGAACATTTTGACTGCGTCCGACTTTAGCCGCATCATAATTGGCTGCGTCTCCGGGTCGCCCATGCGGGCGTTGAATTCCAGTGTCTTGACGGAACCATCCTTGCTAATCATCAAACCGGCGTAGAGAAAACCGGTGAACGGAATGCCGTCGGCTGCCATGCCCTCGACGGTGGGCATAATGATTTCGCGCATGACTTTGGCGTGCACTTCGGGCGTCACCACCGGTGCCGGCGAATACGCGCCCATACCACCGGTGTTTGGTCCGGTATCGCCATCGCCAATCCGCTTGTGATCCTGGCTGGTGGCCATGGGGAGTACATTCTTGCCGTCGACCAGAACGATGAAGCTCGCCTCTTCCCCATCCAGAAAATCTTCGATCACCACACGGGCGCCGGCGCTACCGAGTTTGTTACCTGAGAGCATGTCATCGATCGCGGCATGTGCCTCATCCAGCGACATGGCGACTACCACCCCTTTGCCAGCGGCAAGGCCATCAGCCTTGATGACGATGGGGGCGCCTTGGCGATTCACGTAATCATGGGCGGCAGCGGCATCGGTAAAGGTTTCGAAGCCGGCGGTTGGGATGTGGTGACGGGC
The DNA here is from genome assembly GCA_018883385.1 of Rhodocyclaceae bacterium. Classification (GTDB taxonomy): domain Bacteria; phylum Pseudomonadota; class Gammaproteobacteria; order Burkholderiales; family Rhodocyclaceae; genus Fluviibacter. The sequence goes on from VEQD01000012.1 coordinate 23,073, forward strand.
CATGAAGCGTTTGGCAAAATCTTTCGAGCTCTCCAATTGTGCGGCGGCCTTGGTCGGGCCAAAGATCTTTAGACCACGCGCACGGAATACATCGACGATACCGGCAGCCAGCGGCGCCTCGGGACCGACGACGGTCAGATGAATGTCATTTTGCGCAGCGAAATCGGCCAAAGCATTGATGTCGGTGATGGGCAGATTCTCGAGTGCGGGTTCACGGGCAGTACCCGCGTTGCCGGGCGCCACGAACACTTTGGTGACCCCAGACGATTGGGCCAGCTTCCAGGCCAGGGCATGCTCACGCCCACCGGCGCCAATGACGAGAATCTTCATGAAACTTTCCTGCTAAAAAGGGTGCAGCTCAAACGGATCGTGCGCAAAAATTACTTGAACGAGTATTTTGCCCACCAGAAGAGCACGTTCCCGTAACCTTCGCCACCTGGGATATAAGCGACCTGGATATCCACGGGGCCATAACCCATCGTTGCCATAGGCAGAATACCGGGGGTGGGTGCGTAGTAGTTGATGTCCGAGCGCATGAACATGAAGACCGTCGCGCCCACACCGATTCTGGATTTTTCGTTAATCGGGTTCCAGGTTGGCACCCAGCCATAGCCGCCCATATACATCGGCTTGCCATGCGAATCCTGGAATTCCATCAAATAAATACCTTCCCAGTTGCCGCTCTCGTTGTAGAAACCTTTGCCGATACCGCCACCAGCGGGGTATTCGGTGTATTGGGAGCGCTTCTCGGGTGAATAAGCAAACGGCAGGTGATAGCTCCAGAAGGGCACATAGACCTCGATATCTCCCTTGTTCCAGACATCGGACAAATGCTTGCTGGCAGTGTTCCAGGCCTTGCTATACCAGCTTTGCCCCTCGGCGCTGGCGGGTGCTTCGGCTTTGTCGACGGTTTTTTCTGTGTTGCCAACAACAACGACATTCGCCGGGGCGCTTTCCGAACTGCTGGCAGTGTCTGGCGTACTAGGTGCGTCATCGGCAGCCTGCGCGAAAGAAGCGCTAACAATACACAGGGCGGTGAACAGGCTGAGCGTCAGTTTTGAGCGGGACATAGTGGCAATCTCGGACATTAATGGCGGAAATGACGGGCACCGGTAACAACCATGGCTAGGCCATGTTCATCGGCGGCAGCGATGACCTCGTCGTCACGCATGGAACCACCCGGTTGAATCACGGCCTTGGCGCCTGCGGCTGCAAGCACATCAACGCCGTCTCTAAAGGGAAAGAACGCATCAGAGGCCACCACGCTGCCGGTCAGCGACAGGTTGGCGTTAGCAGCCTTGATGGCGGCGATCCGAGTCGAATCGACGCGCGACATCTGACCGGCACCGACGCCCAGCGTCATGCCGTTTCCACAGAAGACTATAGCATTTGATTTGACGAATTTTGCAACGCGGTAGGCAAACAGCAAATCAGCGATTTGTGCGGGCGTTGGCTGAACCTTCGTGACGACCCTGAGGTCGCCCGGCTGAACGTTGAATGAATCCGGGGTTTGAACCAGGAGGCCGCCGCCGACGCGCTTGAGTTCGAGTGTGTGATAGACCGGGCTGTCGCCTTCGGGCAGGGGTACCGTCAGCACGCGCAGGTTGGCCTTGGCTTGCAGGAGCCCCATGGCTGCTGGCGTGAATGACGGCGCGATGAGTACTTCGACAAAGTGCTTGCGTTCATTCATGGCCTCGATGACATCGACGTCGACGCTACTGTTGAAGGCAATGATGCCGCCAAAGGCGGAGGTTGGGTCGGTCTGGAAGGCTTTCTCATAGGCCTTGAGTAGATGGCTGTCCACAGCAACCCCGCAGGGGTTGGCATGCTTGACGATCACACAGGCCGGTTCACGGAAGGTCTTCACACATTCCCAGGCGGCGTCGGCGTCAGCGATATTGTTGTAGGACAGCTCTTTACCACCGTGCTGTGTGTAGTTCGCGATGGCGCCAGCGGTTGGGGTGCTGTCACGATAGAACGCAGCTTGTTGCAGTGGATTCTCGCCATAGCGTAGCGTTTCGGCGCGATCAAAGGCGAGTTGCAGGTGGGTTGGGAAGATCGACGGGGTCGGTGCAGGCTCGGCTGGCTTGTCTTCGGCGCCGGCGTCCAGGCCGGTCAGCCAGTTAGCGATCGCCGAGTCATAACGGGCGGTATGGGTGAAGGCTTTCTTGGCCAAGCCGAAGCGGGTGGCCAGCGAGAGCGCGCCACCATGGGCTTTCATTTCTTCAATGAGACCGGTGTAGTCAACCGGGTCCGTCACGATGGCGACCCCGTTGTAATTCTTGGCCGACGAACGCACCATCGCCGGGCCGCCGATATCAATATTCTCGATCGCATCTTCCAGCGTCACACCGTCTTTGGCCACGGTCTCGCGGAAGGGGTACAGATTGACGCACACCAGATCAATGGTCGGGATGGCGTGCTGTTCGATGGTGGTCATGTGTGCTGGCAGATCGCGGCGCGCCAGGATGCCACCGTGTACCTTTGGATGCAGGGTCTTGACGCGACCGTCCAGCATTTCCGGAAAACCCGTGTAATCACCGATTTCGGTGACCTTCAGCCCGGCGTCGCGCAACAGTTTGGCGGTACCCCCCGTCGACAGCAGGGCAACGCCTTGTGCAGCGAGGGCTTTGGCGAATTCGAGAACGCCGGTTTTATCGGAAACGGAGAGCAGTGCCTGGCGGATTTTCATAGTGGATCAGCGGGTGGTGAAGTCGTGAGGGAAATCAGTCGATGAGTTTGGTTAGAGCAATCCGTGATCGCCAAGCTTCTTGCGCAGCGTATTACGATTGATGCCGAGAATCTGGGCTGCCACCGTCTGGTTGTTCTTGGCCTGCATCATCACGACCTGCAGCAGCGGTTTTTCGACGCAGCTAATGACCATGTCGTACACGTTGCTGGCGGTTTCGCCGTTGAGTTCGGTAAAGTATTTTTCCAGCGCCGTCGTTACGGCCTGGGCCAGGGGCGAGGGTGGTTGGGGTGTCATGCGGCAAGCTCCTCAGCGTCGTTAGCGAGAAGCTCACTGGCGCTGTCATAAACCAGGCGTGCATGGCGTTGCGCCAGGTCACGAAAAAACTCATCCACCGCAGCGCGCTGCTCGGCCACGCTGTCGAGCCGGTTCATATGATGGCGAAAAGCCGCTGAACCGCTCAACCCTTTTGTGTACCAGGAGATATGCTTGCGAGCGACGCGGACCCCCGTTTCTGTGCCGTAAAAACCATAGAGATCTTCGAGGTGTTCGAGCAGGATGGCTTGAATTTCGAAAACGGCAGGGGGTGGCAATTTCTCGCCGGTGGCGAGGTAGTGTTCGATTTCGCGAAAGATCCAAGGACGTCCTTGTGCCGCTCGGCCGATCATCACACCGTCGGCACCGGTTTTTTCCAGCACGGCCCGGGCTTTTTCTGGCGTCGTGATGTCGCCGTTGGCGATCACCGGGATACGGGCGGCGGCTTTCACGGCGGCAATGGTGTCAAACTCGGCTTCGCCACGATATTGCTGGCAGCGCGTACGGCCATGGATGGCCAGCGCGCGAATACCGCTCTCTTCGGCGATTCGCAGAATACGTGGAGCATTTTTGTTGTCGATGTTCCAACCGGTGCGAATTTTTAGCGTCACCGGGGTATCGGGCACGGCCTTGACCACGGCAGTCAGGATTTTGGCGACCAGGCTTTCGTGTTGCAGCAGGGCGGAACCGGCCATCACATTGCATACTTTTTTGGCCGGGCAGCCCATGTTAATGTCGATAATCTGTGCGCCGCGGTCGGCATTGTGTTTGGCCGCCTCGGCCATCATGGCCGGATCGGCGCCAGCAATCTGCACCGAGATCGGCGAGACCTCGCCATCGTGGTTTGCGCGTCGCTGTGTTTTGGCGCTGCCATAGAGTAGGGAATTCGACGTGACCATTTCCGACACAGCTAGCCCCGCGCCCAGCTTTTTGCAGAGCTGGCGAAACGGGCGATCCGTCACACCCGCCATTGGGGCAACGAATAGATTGTTCCGGAGATTGAAACCGACAAATTCCATAACCCGTCCATCAGGCAGCGGCAGAAACAAAGCCCCAGATTATAAAAGGAAAACTGTCTTTTGCCTAATTTTTAGTCAGAGCCGCGCCCAGCCTGCGGGAGGTGGCAGATTGACCGGGGGGTCGCTGTGAATCAGGGCCAGGCGCGGGCGCCCCAGATCATGCGGCGGGCAACAAAGTGACGCAGCGGACCGATGAGGTCGAGTGCGCTGAGAGCAATGCCCCGAACCGACGTCAGCATGGGTAACGGGGTGGAAAACGTCCGAACGATGCTGTCCGTAAAGCCAGCCGCACCCCAACGATCCATCTGACGGGATCTGCCATAACGTTCTAGGACGGGTGCGCTGCCCGGGTCCAGCGTCAGGCGTAAGGCTTGAGCCAGCATGGCGGCGTCGCGCAGGCCCAGGTTAAAGCCCTGGCCAGAGACGGGGTGAAGTGTTTGCGCGGCATTACCGATCCAGAGTTCACGCTGAGCGATAGCCGGTTGTCGTAGGCGCAGCTTGAGCGGAAAGCTGGCGCGCGGCCCGATATCGGTAAATGTTGCGAGCGGGCCAATCGCTTGCTGTATCCGTTGCAGGATAGCTGCGTCATGACATCCCAGCAATGTCTCGGCCTCCTGTTCAGCCACCGTGTAGACCACGGAGACCCGGTTGCCCCCCGCGCCATCCACCGGTAATAGGGCCAGCGGGCCCTGTGGTGTGAACCGTTCCCAGGCGCGTTGACCGTGACTTTGCGCCAGACCCGCTTCAAAAATAATGGCGCGCTGGCCATAGCCACGCGCGATGACGCCCTGGCTGTCGTCCGGCGGTGTCCCCTCGGCATGAACGATCAGACGCGTCCGAACGGTGTAGGTTTTTTCGGCGGTACTTAATTCGACATCGCGCCAGAAATCGTGCGCTTGAGGGTTTTGACGGTCAGGGTCGATAACGCGCGCCGAAGTGTTGTCAAAGCAGACGAGCTGCTCATGGTGGCGTTGCTGGGCTTTACCCAGGGCCTGCTGCAAACCATCCATCAGGGCACCGTAGCGCACCACGTAACCCAGTGCCGCAATTTGGTAGTCTTGCCGATCAATCAGCGTACGACCAAACCCACCCGTCTGCGAAATATGAATCGTCTCGATGGGGGTACAGCGGCCATCGCCGATGCCGGTCGTATTTGGCCAGGCACCCTGCGGATCGAGCAATTGACGGGCGCCCTCCGACAATGCCAGGGCACGTGGATCTTTCAGACCGGCCGATAAGGCGCGTTGTTCGACCAGCAATACGCGATGCCGGCTACCGGCGAGCAATAAGGCAAGTGTGGTGCCCACGGGGCCTGCACCCAGGATGACGATATCGAACTCGCGTGCCGAATGCATTAGATGGCGCCCATCCACTGTTCGATGGCGTCGACGGTTTTTGGGGCGTCGCCTGTCATGACACGGCAACCGGTATCCGTAATCACGACATCATCTTCAATGCGCACCCCGATATTGTGAAGGGCTGAAGGAATGTCGTCTGCTGCGCGCACATAAAAGCCGGGCTCGATGGTCAGCGTCATGCCAGCCTGCAGGCAAACCCACTCGTCGTCTTCGTGATACGGGCCGGCATCATGCACATCCAGCCCTAGCCAGTGACTCGTCCGGTGCATGTAGTAGCGGCGGAAATCACCGGACTCGATAACACCATCAACGCTACCCTGACAGAGACCAAGATCGATCATGCCCTGCGTGAGCACGCGTAATGCGGCGTCGTGCGGCGCATGAAAGGCGACACCGGGCTTTGCAGCGTCAATGGCGGCGATCTGTGCCGCAAGCGTGATTTCGTAGACCTCGCGTTGCACAGCGCTGAAGCGGCCATTCACCGGGAAGGTCCGCGTAATATCGGAGGCATAACCGCTGACTTCACAACCTGCATCAATCAGCACGAGATCGCCATCGCGTAGAGGCTGGTTGTTAGCCGTGTAGTGCAGCACACAGGCGTTGGCGCCGCCAGCAATGATCGACGGATACGACGGTGGGTGGCCGCCGGCTTGCAGAAATGCATACTGCAGCTCGGCATCCAGTTGGTATTCATAGCCACCTGGCTGGCAGGCACGCATGGCTCGGCTGTGGGCGTTGGCGGCAATGTCCGCCGCACGCTGCATGAGCCGGAGTTCGCCAGCATCTTTGTGGCGCCGCATGGGTTCGACCAGTGCACGCCAATCAGCAATCATGGTCGGCGGTTGTTTACCGGCCCGTGACTGGTTTCGAGCATGTTCCAGCCAACGGCCGACTCGGGCATCCCAGTCAGCATCGATGCCGATGCTATGCCAGAGCGTGCGCACACCGGTGAGATGTTCGCTGATCACTGCGTCGAGTGACTCAAGGGGAAAAGCCCCATCGAAAGCAAACTGTTCGCGCGCGGCGTCGGGGCCAAACCGAAAGCCTTCCCATAGTTCGCGCTCAACATTTTTTTCGCGGCAGAACAACAGGCTTTGTGGCGTATCGGAAATCAGCAGCACGAGAACTGCATCGGGTTCTTCAAAACCGGTCAGATACCAGAAGTTGCTGTCGAAACGGAAGGGGTGATGCGTGTCGCGGTTACGAAGTGTCTCGCGACTGGTAGGAATAATGGCGACACCACGACCGTGCTTGTGCATTGCTCGCAGCAATGCCGCACGACGCATCAGGAAGGGCGTCGGGTCAAATACGCTGGGCGCGAACGGCGCCAGAGGGGGTGGCAGTGTGCGTTGCATCACGAGATCATACGCCGGCCGGCCATTTGCGTGGGGCGCTCAGTCGGGGTGCCGTGCCCGCAGCTCGGCGTCGAGCAAAGCCAGGCGTTCCGGGGTGCCGACGTCCTCCCAGCGCCCGGTGTGATGCTCGCCGCTGACGCGTCCTTGGGTCATGGCATCACGGAGTAGGGGTGCGAGTTTGGCGGCGCTACCGACAATGAGTTCGGAGAATAGACTGGGTCGATAGAAGCCGATGCCGGCAAAGGTCAATGCAGACGCCTCCCCCGATTGAGTGGCAACCCGATTGCCGGTCAGAACGAAATCGCCCTTTGGATGCTGCGGGGGGTTGTCGACCAGCACTAAATGCGCCAGATCACGCGTGGCCAGCGTGTGTGGCTGAATCAGCCAGTCACAGTAGATATCGCCATTCATTACCAAAAAAGGACTGTCGGTGCCATCATCCAGATGCGTTAGCGCCTGGCGAATACCACCCGCAGTTTCCAAGGCGCCGGCCGGTTCGGGTGACCAGGTGATCGACAGCCCCCATTGGCGGCCATCTTCCAGAGCGTTGACCAGTTGTTCACCGAGATGCGCGTGGTTGATGACAATATCCCGAAAACCCGCAGCAGCAAGGCGTTCCAGATGGTAAACGATCAGCGGTTTGTCAGCGGCGGGTAGTAGCGGTTTCGGGCAACGATCCGTCAGCGGACGCATGCGTTCGCCACGGCCGGCTGCGAGGATCATCGCGCGCATCGTGATGCCTTAAAAGGTGTAGCCGATCTGTAAATCGCGCGGCGATAGGCGTTCTAGAATCGGCACCAGCGGACGCAATTCGGCATAACGCTCGGCGGTACGGAACGCGTAGTGATAAAAGCGGGGCAGGTCTTCCAGATAGTGCGATTTGCCGTCACGGTAATTCAGACGGCAAAAAATGCCGAGCACCTTAAGGTGACGTTGCAATCCCATAAATTCGTAGGCACGCCAGAAGTCACCAAAGTCGGCGTGAACAGGTAGGCCCGCCTTACGTGCTTCTTCCCAATAACGAATCACCCAATCCAACTCACGTTCTTCATCCCAGGAAATAAAGGCATCGCGGAACAGTGAGACGACATCGTAGGTGATTGGGCCGTAGACGGCATCCTGAAAGTCCAGAATGGCGGGGACGCCGGGGTCCTCGGTACACATCATGTTGCGTGGCATGAAGTCGCGATGGACAAAGACGGCTGGCTGCGCCAACGCGGATTTGACCAGTGCATCCACGACACCCTTTAACCAGCCTTGTTCCTGAGCACTGAGTTCCAGGTCGGCGTGGCGGCCAATACACCACTCCGGGAAAAGGCCGAGCTCACGGCGCAGCAGGGCCTCGTCGTAGGGGGGTAAAACACCGGGCTTGGAAGATTTCTGCCATTGCACGAGTGCCTTGATGGCGCCCCGCATCAGGGTGTCGGCGTCTTTTGCTTCAGCCGTATGCAGCGTTTTGAGGTAGCCCGTGTTGCCCAGATCATTAAGCAGTAGGTATCCATTGTTGACATCGGCCGCAAGAATTTTTGGCGCCGTCAGACCTGCATCGGCCATCAGACCGGCAATTTGCACAAACGGGGCGACATCTTCCTTATCGGGAGGGGCATCCATCAGGATGGCGCTTTCACCGTTGGGCCAGGTTGCCCGGAAATAACGGCGGAAACTGGCGTCCGCCGAGGCCGGTGCCAGGGTTGGTGTCCCCGGATGCAGCTGGCTTTGGGTGGCAAATTGGGTGCCAGCCTCAAGCCGTGGATCGGAATGTGTATCAGTCGTAGACGAAGGGGTCATGACGTTCGGGGTCTCAGGGGGTCAAACGGTTGGGAATCCAGCGCACATTGGGGGTGGTTAAGCCTGAAAATGGCCTGAAAATGCTAGAATTGAAGGTATTTTACCTTGCCCAAAGCCCATGCTGGCGGCCGGGATCTTTGTCTGTGCTTTGAGCTCGTTAACTTGCCCGTTTTTCTGTCCACTCCTCAACTTGAATCCCGTGCAAAAACCCTGCACCGGTCTTCTGTTGCCATGTCCGTCGCGTCTCGCCCCCCATTGCTGCGAGCGCTGGGGATGTTGCTGGCCGGGTTGGGCACCGGGCTGTGTCTTCTGACGAGCGGCGCAGCCTTTGCCCAGAGTTCTGCAACGCCAACGCGACTGGAACCGTTGTTGATTGACCCGGCACTCTTGAGTGGTGCGCCCGTAGCCCCACCTCCAGCCGCGTTAGGCGGTATGCCTCCCCCGCTAAAAGCCGTTAAGAAAACCAAGACACCGGCATCGATTGCCAACACAGCCCCGATCGAACCGGTGCCTGAAGCGCCCGTCGCTCAGCCACCCAGTAAAACGGCCAGCGCGAAAACGTCAGAAAGCCCGGTTAAGACGCCATCCCCAGAACCAGCAGCCCCCAGTGATCCCGTCGCACCGCGTGTGCCGACAGCACCGGTGGCACCGAATGAGCCGATACCAGCTCGGGTTCAGCCGACCGAAACGACCGTGGCTGGGCGAGATCGCAAAGATCAGCCGCTGGCTGCCAATGATGTGGATGTGCCGGTTGAACCTAAACCGCTCCCCAAGGCGCTCCCGACAGAACAGACCGAACTGCTGGCGGACAGCATTACCGGTCGTAACGATCTGGAGCTCACGGCGACGGGCAACGCCGAGTTGCGTCGTGATGGCGCGTTGCTCAATGCGGACCGACTGGTCTACAACATTGTTGAGGACAATGTCGATGCCCAGGGCAATGTGATTTACCGTGATCCGCGTCAAGGCACCACGATGACCGGTACCGAGGCCAACATGGTTGTGGCAGCGCGCAGTGGTTATATCGACAACGTGAACTACGAAATCCGTCAACAGAAGCGGGTAACGCAGCCAAATCAGGGCCCCTGGACATTCAATACACCGTCTATGGGTGGAACGGGCGCGCCGGCGACCAGCCAGCAACGCGCAATGACACCGGGCGCAGTGCCGTCCTATGGCGGTGCTGCCAGCGCGACGATGACTCAGCAGCCCGGCGTGTCAGAGATTGCCGCACCGGCGACCGCCGAGTCGGTGCCGGTCGATTCCCCGAATGCCAACATTACGGGTGCGGAGGGCAATGTGCAACTGCCCGGCCAGGGACCCTTGGCCAAGGTGATCGAAACTATCTCCCATGGACAGGCTTCGCGCATCTATTTGCAGGGTGAGGGTCGGTACAAGGCAGAGGATGCCACCTATACGACCTGCCCGGCCGGCGACAGTGGTTGGTACCTGCGCGCGTCGACCTATCACGCCGACTATGAACAGAGTTCGGGCAATGCGTCGAACTCGTTGCTCTATTTTCAGAACGTGCCGTTCTTCTACACACCGTATGCCTTCTTCCCGTTGGACAAGGGGCGTCATTCCGGTTTTCTGTCGCCAAGTTTTGGTACCTCGGAGCTCAATGGTTTCCAGGCATCGCTACCGTATTACTTCAACCTGGCGCCGAACTACGATGCAACGTTTACACCGGTTGTGTACGGTAAACGCGGGGTCTCGCTCAACATGGACACCCGCTATCTTGGTAACGAGCGTAAAACAGTGGCGCCCACCTTTAATGGTCGTGATGCCTTCAACTACATGCCCAATGACCGCTTAACCAATCGAGATCGTTGGAGCTTCCTGTCGCAGCACCAGCAGAACTTTAGTAGTTATGTGCCAGGACTGACCGGCGCCTGGGATCTGCAGGGTGTGTCGGACTCCTACTACTT